>NZ_ATDK01000087.1 GCF_000444135.1 Pseudomonas avellanae BPIC 631 | reverse complement strand
TGTCCAAGTGGACGTGGGGCAGGTGTCCAAGTGAGCTTGGAATGAGTGTCCAAATGATCGTGGGCTGAGTGTCCAAGTGTCGTGGAATCCGCAGGGCAAGTGGTTCAGAAAAGCTATCCACTTCAAAAAAATCTGTTAGCTACGTCTCTGTCCGTGTTGTTCTTGTTATGTCAGAGCCGGTACGTATTGTTTTTATTGGTGTGCTGCGTGCTTTTATTCTTGTTGTACAAGAGATATAGCAGGACCCGTGCCAGTTTTTCAGAAAGCCCGCAAACACGAGGTTTTCCGGGTTTTTGCTGGCACCGAACCGTCTGGTTTAGGCGTCGATTGTTTCCGTGTTACCCGTTTGCCTCGACAACCTGCGGGGGAGAGTAACACTCTGTGACAAGTTGTCGCACCCTGTTACCGACCGGTGACGTTTGTCACGCTGACAGCCGAGCCTTGGCCACGCGCGACCCATTACTGCGTTGCAATACGTCACAGATACGCTGACCGGCCTTGATGACCAGATCCAGGTCTACGCCTGTTTCGATGCCCAGGCCTTGCAGCATGTACAGCACGTCTTCGGTGGCGACATTGCCACTCGCGCCCTTGGCATAAGGGCAGCCGCCAAGGCCCGCGACAGAGCTGTCGAAGATCTGCACACCTTCTTCAAGGCTGGCGTAGATGTTCACCAGCGCCTGGCCATAGGTGTCGTGAAAATGCCCGGCCAGCTTGCTACGCGGGATCTGCGCAGCCACGGCGTTGATCAGCGCCCGGGTGGCCCCCGGTGTGCCGGTGCCGATGGTATCGCCCAACGAAATTTCATAGCAGCCCATTGCATAAAGCTCGTTGGCAACGGCGGCCACCTGTTCAGGTGCAACAGTCCCTTCGTAAGGGCAGCCCAGCACGCAGGACACGTAACCCCTGACCCGCACACCGTGCAGGCGCGCCGCTGCCATGATCGGCGCGAAGCGCGCCAGGCTTTCGCTGATCGAACAATTGAGGTTGCGCTGCGAGAACCCCTCGGTTGCTGCCGCAAACACCGCAACTTCTCTGACGCCAGCCGCCAGCGCGTCTTCAAAGCCACGCAGATTGGGCGCCAGGGCCGAGTAGATGACACCCTCGCGGCGCTGAATCTGCTCGAACACCTTGGCGGACCCCGCCATCTGCGGAACCCATTTGGGCGAGACAAAGCTGCCGACCTCGATGTGCATCAGGCCCGCAGCCGTCAGCTCATCCACCAATCGCACCTTGTCTGCGATGCTGATGGGCTGCGCTTCATTCTGCAGGCCGTCACGCGGGCCGACTTCGACGATATTCACCTTTTGCGCAAGGGGCATGGCAGGGGCCTTGTAGTCAGTACGAATGGGTCAGTGTGAGGTGGCAGCGGTCTTGTCGAGTTCAGCCCGGCAGCGCTCTTCAGCGGTGTCCAGCTCCAACTGCATCTGCTGGATGTCGAGCAACTGCTGCTCCAGCTGCCCGCGGCGCTCGGCGATCTTGCCGAGCATGGTCTGCAACTGCTTTTGATTGCCGCCGCTGGGGTCGTACAGCGAAATAAGCTCCTTGCACTCGGCCAGCGAGAAGCCGATACGTTTGCCGCGCAGGATCAGTTTCAAGGTGACTTTGTCACGGGCCAGGTAGATACGTTCCAGCCCCTTGCGTTCAGGGCTGAGCATGCCTTGCTCTTCGTAAAAGCGAATGGCGCGAGTGGTGATGTCCAGCTCACGGGCAAGCTCGGAAATGCTGTAGGTCTGACTGCTCATGGCGTGGCTCGGCGGCTGGATACACCCCGCTAAGCTAAAGCTTGCTTTACGTAAGCGTCAAGCGATCCGGATCACGTCAACACCCCGGTAGTCGTATCTTAGAGGCTAGAAACAACTTTAAGTTTGTTAATTAAATTGATTTATATCAATTGCTTAAAGGAGAAATATCATACTGTTTCTATGCTGTTTTCCCGAGCAATCACCCGCTGGGATAGCTCGATGATCTGCTCGCGCATCCAGCGGTTGGCCGGGTCCTGGTCGGTGCTTTCGTGCCAGTAGAGGTGAGTCTCAACCGAAGGCACATCGTTGATCGGCAGGTATACATAGTGCAGGTCGTTGCGTCGGGCGAAGCGTTCCGGGATGGTCATGACCATGTCGGTCTGCTGCAGTACCTGCGTCGCCATCAGGTAATGCTGCGAGCGCAGCGCGATGCGGCGCTGGATGCCCATCTTGCCCAGCGACAGGTCGACGAGGCCCAGCCCGCTGCGACGGCTGGAAATATGAATATGGGCCTGCGCCAGATAATCATCCAGGGTCAGCGCCTGTTTGTTGGCCAGAGGATGGCCCTTGCGCATGGCACACACGTAGAGGTCCTCCAGCAGCTTGACGTGGCGCACCTGCGGGTCGGTGTTGAGCGGCGCATCCACGGCGAAGTCGAGGCGGCCGGCAGCCAGTTCCTTGGTGGTTTCACGGCGTTTGGACAGAAAGCTCTCGATGGTGACCGCCGGCGCAAGACGCCGCAGACGCTGGAACAGTACCGGCAGGATGACCGCCTCGGTCAGGTCGGTCATGCTGATGCGGTAATTCTTGTTGGCCTGCAACGGATTGAAAATCCGGCTTTCCTGCACCGACACCCTGAGCAACGACAGGGCGTTGCGCACCGGGCCGATGATGTTCTGCGCCATCGGTGTCGGGACCATACCCTGTGCCGTTCGCACAAACAGCGGGTCGTTGAAGGTTTCGCGCAAGCGCGCCAGTGCGTTGGACACGGCGGGCTGGGTAATGCCGACGATCTGCCCGGCGCGGGTCAGGTTGGCTTCGGTGTAGATGGCGTCGAAGACAATGAAAAGGTTGAGATCGACCTTGCTCAGGTTCATCGATGGAGCGCCTCGTGCTGTTGTTGTGATGGGCTTTTCGGCGGGCTTGAGAATACCGCAGCGTGGGTGAATCATATATCGGTTATGAATGTTTATACACGCTGAGAATAGATTAGATAAATGGCCTGAGGTTCTTTAGCATCCCTTTCATGACTACGACAACCTGATCGAGAAGGTAGCGGCCCATGGATTTCGCGTATTCCCCGAAGGTGCAGGCACTGCGTGAGCGCGTCACCGCGTTCATGGACGCATACGTTTATCCGGCCGAAGCGGTTTTCGAGCAGCAAGTGGCCGAGGGCGATCGCTGGCAGCCCACGGCCGTCATGGAAGAACTCAAGACTCGCGCCAGGGCCGAGGGGCTGTGGAACCTGTTTTTGCCGGAGTCCGAGCGGGGTGCCGGGCTGACCAACCTGGAATACGCGCCGCTGGCGGAAATCATGGGCCGTTCGCTGCTCGGGCCGGAACCGTTCAATTGCTCGGCGCCCGACACCGGTAACATGGAGGTATTGGTCCGTTACGCCAACGAGGAGCAGAAAACCCGCTGGCTGGAGCCGCTGCTGCGCGGCGAGATTCGCTCTGCATTTGCCATGACCGAACCTGACGTGGCGTCATCGGACGCCACCAACATGGCGGCTCGCGCCGACCGTGAGGGTGACGAATGGGTGATCAATGGCCGCAAGTGGTGGACCTCTGGTGCGTGCGATCCACGCTGCAAGATCCTGATATTCATGGGCCTGACCAACCCCGACGGGCCGCGCCATCAGCAGCACTCGATGATTCTGGTGCCGGTCGACACGCCGGGTGTGAAAATCGTCCGGCCGCTGCCAGTGTTCGGCTACGACGATGCGCCGCATGGCCATGCCGAAGTGCTCTTCGACAACGTTCGTGTACCGTTCGAGAACGTGCTGCTGGGTGAAGGCAGAGGCTTTGAAATTGCGCAGGGTCGACTGGGCCCGGGGCGCATCCATCACTGCATGCGCTCGGTCGGCATGGCTGAGCGGGCGCTCGAGCTGATGTGCAAGCGTTCCATCGACCGCATTGCGTTCGGTAAACCGCTGGCGAGTCTGGGCGGTAATATCGACAAAATCGCGGACTCGCGCATGGAAATCGACATGGCCCGTTTGTTGACGTTGAAAGCGGCCTACATGATGGACACCGTCGGTAACAAAGTCGCTAAAAGCGAAATCGCGCAAATCAAGGTGGTGGCGCCCAACGTCGCCCTGAAGGTCATCGACCGGGCGATTCAGATGCATGGCGGGGCCGGGGTTTCCAATGACTTCCCGCTGGCTTACATGTATGCCATGCAGCGCACCTTGCGCCTGGCGGACGGCCCGGATGAGGTGCATCGCGCCGCCATCGGCAAGTTTGAACTGGGCAAGTACCTGCCCGCAGACATGCTTCGCAGCAGGTACTGAGCACGGCGGTTACGGCTTCCAGACCTCGACTACTGCACCCAGACCTCGACGCGGCGGTTCTTGATCCGGCCGTCGTCGATGTCGTTGGTTGCGACGGGCATTTCGTCGCCCAGGCCAAGGATGTCGCGAAAGGTCACGCCGCTTTTTATCAGCTCGCGACGCACCGCCATGGCGCGCAGCCGGGAGAGCAGGGCCGCGCGTGCCGGATCGCTCTTGGCGTCACCGAAGCCGACCAGTGTCACCTGCTGGTTCAGCTTGCCGCTGGCTTTCAGGTACTCGGCGACGCGCTTGAGGTCTTGCTGCGCCTTGTTGTCCAGCCTGGCGCTACCCTGTGCAAAACGAAAATTGACCGAGAGGCGCTCGGCCTTGCGCGCCAGCGCCTGATAATCCGCAGGCATCTGTGCCGTCGGCGGCACCTTGAGCGCCTGCACGGTCTGCGAGACAAACCCGCTCTGCGCCACAATGGCCTGACCCTCGGCACTTTGCGTGAAGCGCACCAGCGCTTGCGCCCAGCGCTGGTGAGCCGCCGGCGGCACATACAGGTACAGACGGCGTGACAGCGGATAATCCTCGGTGGCAATCAGGCTTATGGTCGGCAGCATGGGCCGCGAGTCACCGTCGGCTATCGCCACCGCCTTGGCGCGCCTGACCGATGGCAGGCCACTGAAACCGATACCATTGAGGTCTTTGCTGACCTCGTCGGAAAGTTGCTCGCCGGACTCGAAGCGTAGCGCTGTGGCGGAGAGGTTCTTGCCGTATTTGGCAAGCACCAGTTCCTTGAAGGTTTCGTAGGTGCCGGACTTTTCATCGCGAGCGTAGATGTGAATCGCACCTGGATTGCCGCCCAGTTCGCTCCAGTCCTTGATTTCGCCGCTGAAAATGCGCGCCAGTTGCAGGGTGTCCAATTGCCGCAGCGGGTTGCCCGGATGCAGGATCACGGCAACGCCATCGATAGCAATGACTTGCTCGCCAACAGCGCTTTTCAGGTCGCCGAAACTGCTCAATTCCTTCGCCTCCTGGTCTTTGATTGGTCGGGAGGAGGCGGCAATGTCCGCGTTACCGGCTTTAAGGGCCGCGAAACCGGTGCCCGAGCCGTGGGCGGCGACCTCGACGCTGACCAACTGGCCTGTCGCGCTGGTGCCGACGACGCGTTGTTCATTGGTCACGTTGCCGGCAACGGTCTGCACCGCTTGCAAGCCTTGCTGGCGCATCAGCCCTTCAGCCAGCGCCGGCCCCAACTGAGCATTGATGGTATTGGAGCCCTGAATGCGCAAGGCAGGCCCATCGCCGGCAGGCGTTGGCAGGGCCGCCAGAACGGCAAGGGGCAGGGTGGCGCTCGACAGGATCAGCGCCGTTAGCAGAGCGCGCAGCATCAGCGTCACCATGAATCACGGAAAGGTGACGGGAGAATAAGTCAGAAAGATTGCCGGAATATGACGGTTGCTCGACCGTTGCGCCCGTCTTTGCACGCAATGCAGACGGGGCGCGCAACGGCAGGCCTTGTCAGCTCAATTCAAGCCAGATCGGCGCATGGTCAGAGGGTTTTTCCATGCCGCGCAAATCGTAATCCACGCCGGCTGCCTTGATTCGCGGCTGCAGGCCGGTCGAGGTCATGATCAGGTCGATGCGCAGGCCGCGTTTGGGTTCATCCTCAAAACCGCGGCTGCGATAGTCGAACCAGCTGAAGCGGTCGCTGACCTCTGGATACAGATACCGGAAGCTGTCCACCAGCCCCCAGTTTTTCAGGCGTTCCATCCACTCGCGCTCTTCGGGCAGGAAGCTGCATTTGCCGGTTTTCAGCCAGCGTTTGGCATTGTCGGCACCAATACCGATGTCGCAATCCTGGGGAGAGATGTTCACGTCGCCCATGACAATCAGCGGCTGCTCATTACTGAAGTGGCCTTCCAGCAGCGCCTGGAGGTTCTCGTAGAAACGCTGTTTGGCCGGAAACTTGGTCGGGTGGTCGCGGCTTTCGCCCTGCGGGAAGTAGCCATTCATGATCGTCACCGGCTGGCCATTGCTGTCAGCGTAGGTGCCCCAGATGAAGCGCTTCTGGGATTCCTCGTCGTCACCTTCAAAACCCTTGTGCAGGGCCAGTGGTGGATTGCGCGAGAGCAGAGCGACGCCGTAATGGCCTTTCTGACCGTGAAAGTGCACGTGATAGCCGAGCGCTTCGACGTCCGCGAGAGGGAATTGCTCGTCCGAGACCTTGGTTTCCTGCAGGCCGATCACGTCAGGCTGGTGTTTGTCGATCAGCGCCGCCAACTGATGCGGTCGAGCGCGCAGACCATTGATGTTGAACGAGACGATTTTCATAAAACAGCGGTCCTGAGCAAAAACAAACGGCGATGCTAGCCGACCTGCCGGTTGAGGACCAGCCTTGCGTCAGGTGCGTGCCAAACGGATGGTTGGACAATTTATTGGAACTGTTATCAATGGCCATCACTCGAAAGCCTGCTTGCAAAAACCGCTGCGCCAGACGCATTCCGTTAACACGAGGCCCTTTATGTCCCTACCTGCTGCCATCACGGGCGAAATCCGCCAACTCGACAGTGGTTACTCCCGTGAAACCCGTGCCTTGCTGTTCAGGGCCTATCGGCACGACCCGACGTTCGCTTATCTGTTCAATGCCGAACGCGAAGGGTACGAGCAACGTGTACTGGCGACCATTCGCCAACTGGTCAAACAACACTTTCTGCAGAACCAGCCTGCCTTGGGCCTGTTTCTGGAAGATCGTCTGGTGGGTGTCGCGCTGATCGCGCCGCCACTGCGTCGTCTTGGCGTCACCGAGAGCTGGGCCTGGCGCTTGCGCATGGTCATGGACACCGGCCTGGGCTGCACTCAGCGGTATCTGGCTTACTACAATGCCGTGCTGGCATGCCTGCCTTCCGAAACTGTCCATGTGCTGCCGCTCATCGGGCTGGACCCGGAGTTTCAGGGCCAGAAACTGGGCCAGGACCTGAGCGAGCAATTGCTTGCAGCGCTGCACGACTGGTGCGCCGTGGACGAAAATTCGCAAGGTATCGTCGTTGATACCGGGAACCCTCGTTATCTCGAGTTCTATAAACGACAGGGCTATGAGGAAATCGGAGAGATAGCGGTAGGACCCGTCCGAGAGCACGTGTTTTTTCACCCAAACCCTCAGGTTTCACTGCCGGTGCCTGACGTAACGTTTTGAATCTCCGACTATTCGTGGGCTTCCAGTGCAGCCCGTCGATCGTGTTAGCATCCACGCCCATGAAGCTTTTCAGACTATTCAGCAGCCTGTTTCTGATGACCGTCAGTGCTGCGGCGCTTGCCCAGGCCCGCCTTGACGTCAGGATCAAGCCCGCCAACCCGGACCTCAAGACCAATGTCGAAGGGTATGTAGGCGATCTCGGCGATCGTGATGCCAAGGCGCTGCGCAATTTCAGTCTGGGCGCCGAGCAGCAGGCCGAGAAAGCCGCGCAGGCGCTCGGCTACTATCAGGCGCAGATCGACAGCGAGATCAAGGACGGTGAAGACCTGCGCCTGATCATCAATATTCAGCCGGGTGAGCCCATTCACCTGCGCAATGTGGTCATCCGCGTCGATGGCCCGGCGGCGTCGCTCCAGGCGTTCAAGGTGCCGAAAAGTGATGCGCTGAAGACCGGTGCGGTGCTCAACCATGGCAACTACGAGGACGCCAAGCGCCTGATCCAGAATCAGGCGTCTCGCTATGGCTTTTTCAGCGGTCGTTTCACCCGCCAGCGTCTGGCTATCGACCCGCGGGCCGGGGTTGCCGACATCGAACTGGTGTATGACAGCGGTCCGCGCTATTCACTGGGCAAAGTCATGTTCAGCGGTAACACACCGTTCGATGAAGACCTGCTCAAGCGCATGGTGCCGTTCAAGGAAAATACCCCTTACGACTCACAGATGATCGCCGAACTGACTCAGGCCATGCAGGCCAGCGGCTATTTTGAAGGCGTGCGGGTGGACGCTGCACCGACTGCGGCCGAAAATCAGGTCATTCCGGTGACAGTCCAGCTGGAAACCCGCAAGCCCCGCACCATGGGGCTCGGCCTTGGCTATTCCACTGACGTTGGGCCGCGCGGCAAGGCCAACTGGACCCGGCACTGGGCCAATCCGCAAGGCCACAGCTACGGCTTCGAATCGGAGATTTCCGCGCCACGGCAAAACGTCGGGTTGTGGTACGACGTGCCGCTCGATCCACCGCTGACCGACAAATTGCGTTACGCCGGTGGTTATCAATATGAAGAGATTGCCGGCACCGACAGCCTCAGCAAGCTGCTCACCGCAGGCCCCGAATGGCACAGCAAGCTGCCCAGCGGCTGGGAGCGGGTCATTTCCCTTAAATGGCAGCGTGAAGAGTACCGCCTGGGTGACGACGAGGGCTTGAGCACGTTGTTGATGCCGGGCATCAGCTACTCGTACCTGCGCAGCGACAATCGTATCGACCCGCATCAGGGCTACCGTCTGCAATTCGACACGCAAGTAGCCAAAGAGGGCCTGTTGTCGGACGCCAACCTGGTGCATGCCAATGTGTTGCTCAAAGGCTTGACGACCGTCGCCCAGAACCACCGCTTTCTTGGCCGTGTGCAGTTCGGCGGCAACCTCACAGACGGTTACACCTCGATTCCACCGTCGTTGCGCTTTTTTGCCGGTGGCGATCAGAGCGTGCGCGGTTATGACTACCAGAAGCTTTCACCGACCAATTCCGACGGCGACCGCATTGGCGGGCGTTACATGTTTGCCGGGAGCGTCGAGTACCAGTACTCGATTGCCGAAAAGTGGCGACTGGCGACGTTTGTCGATCAAGGCAACTCGTTCAACACCCTGGACAAACCGGACCTTAAGACAGGGGTCGGTTTCGGCGTGCGCTGGGTATCACCGGTAGGCCCGCTGCGTCTCGATCTGGCCCACGCGCTGGACGATGACGGCGGCATTCGCCTGCACTTCTCGATGGGGCCGGAACTGTGAACAGGATGAACATCAAGCGCACCGCGAAGATTGTCGGGGTGAGCCTGATCGCATTATTGCTGCTGGTGATCGTCAGTGTTTCGCTGCTGCTCGGCACTCAGGCCGGCAGCCGCTGGGCGCTGGCGCGCGTGCCGGGCCTGCAACTGGAAAACTTTCAGGGCCGGCTGGGCGGGCAGTGGAACGCTGAGCGGTTGGTGTGGCAGCAGGGCGAAGACCGTGTCGAGGTGCAAGCTGTCGCCTTTGCCTGGACGCCAGCCTGCCTGCTGAAAATGACCCTGTGCATCGACCGCTTGCACGCCGGTCAAGTGCTGTTGCGCTTTCCCCCAAGCGGTGCGCCGAGCGACGAAGGCCCTGTCAATTTACCCGCGCTCAAGCTGCCGCTCGCGCTGCAACTGGGCGATGTACAACTGGGCAGCCTGCAACTCGATGGCGTCGAGCAATTGCGCGACCTCAAGCTGGCGGCACACTGGACCGCCGCAGGTTTGCAGATCGACAGCGCGCACCTGCAACGCGATGCGCTGATTCTGGACCTCAATGGCCTGCTGAAGCCGGAAGGCGACTGGCCACTGACCGCAAAAGGGCAATTGCAGCTTCCGCCGCAGGACGGCCAGCCGTGGACGCTGGCCCTGGATATTCAGGGCGACGTGCTCAAGACCCTGCAGCTCAAGGCTGACAGCAGCGGTTACCTGTCCGGTGTATTGAGTGGCGAGCTGCAGCCGCTGGCAGAGCACCAGCCAGCCCGGTTGAAGCTGACGGCCGAGCACTTCAAACCCAGCGCCGCCTTGCCCGACACCCTGCAACTGGACCAGTTGCTGCTGACCGCCGAGGGCAATCTCGACTCGGGCTACCTGATCAACGGCTCGGCCAGTCTGCCTGCGGAAAAAGGCCCTGTGGCCCTTGCGTTGCAGGGGCGCGTAGATGCCAACGGGGCAAGCATTGCTGCGCTGGACCTCGCCGCCGACGATCAACAGCGTTTAGCCATCAATGGCAAATTGAACTGGCAGAACGGTTTTTCGGCCGATGCGAACATCGACTGGCTGGACTTCCCCTGGCAGCGTCTGTACCCCGTGGCGTCCGAACCTCAAGTGGCGTTGCACGCCTTCAAGGGCGAGGTTTCCTACACTGACGGCAATTATCTGGGCAATTTCAACGCCAGCCTCAAAGGGCCTGCCGGCGCGTTTACAGTGGTCAGCCCGTTCAGTGGCAACCTGCAAGCGATCCACCTGCCGCAGCTGGAAGTGGTTGCGGGGCAGGGCAAGGCCAGCGGTCACCTGGACCTGCAATTCGCTGACGGTATCGGCTGGGACACGGCGCTGGACCTGAGCGCGCTGGACCCTTCGTTCTGGGTCGCCGAGCTGCCCGGCACGCTGGCAGGTCCGTTGCGCAGCAAGGGCCAGTTCAGAAACGAGCAGCTTGAACTCAACGCAGACCTGGATTTGAAAGGGCGCTTGCGGGGTCAGCCAGCTGTGTTGCAGGCCAAGGCTGACGGTCGCGATCAGCAGTGGACTGTCAGCAGCCTGAATATTCGCCTGGGTGATAACCGTATCCAGGGCACCGGCAGCCTGCAGGAGCGCTTGAAAGGTCAACTTGACCTCGATCTGCCGCGGCTGGGCCAGTTGTGGCCACGTTTGCAGGGGCAGGTCAAAGGCCGGCTGGATCTGGCCGGAACACTACAAACGCCGCAGGGCCAACTGGCCTTGCAGGGCAGCCAGCTCGCGTTGCAGGACAATCGTCTGCAAAACCTTGCGCTCACTGCCCGGCTGGATCAGGCGCAACGTGCGACCCTCAATGTGAAAGGCGTCGGTATTCAGGCTGGCGACACTGCGCTGGGTACCCTGCTGATCGATGCTCAGGGCACGCTCAAGGCGCAGCAGTTGAAGCTGGATCTTCAAGGCCCGCTGCTCAAACTGGCCATCGCACTTGACGGCGGGCTGGACAACGGCAATTGGCGTGGCCGACTGGCCAGCGGTACGGTGCAGAGCGGCGGGCAGAACTGGCGCTTGCAACAGCCAGCGAAAATCGAACGGCTGGCCGACGGCAGGCTGAGTTTCGGCGCGCATTGCTGGCTGTCCGGGGCCGCCAGTCTGTGCGGTGGCGATCAGCGTCTGATGCCTGACCCACGTCTGCGCTACCAACTGAAGAATTTCCCGCTCGACAGTCTGGCGCAATGGATGCCGAAGGACTTCGCCTGGAAGGGCACATTGAATGCCGACGTTCAGCTTGATATACCGGCGGCAGGCCCCAGCGGCCAGATCAGTATTGACGCAGGAGGCGGCACATTACGGGTTCGTAACAACGACCAGTGGCTGGATTTCCCCTACCAGACGTTGAAGCTCGCCAGCACCCTGACACCCAAGCGCATCAACTCGCGTCTGGATTTTGAAGGCGGCAAACTGGGCCGCTTGCTGTTGAATGCGCAGATTGATCCACTGGCCAAGGACAAGCCCCTCGCGGGCGACTTCAATCTGTCCGGCCTGGACATCTCCGTGGCACGGCCGTTTGCGCCGATGGTGCAGAAGCTCAACGGGCGCTTGAACGGCAGTGGTCGACTGTCCGGCAGTTTGCTGGCACCGCTGGTCAATGGCAGCGTGACCCTGGAGGGTGGCGAAGTGGCGGGTGCCGAATTGCCGATGGAGCTGCACGACCTCAAGGTCCAAGCGTTGATTGCCGGCGAAAGCGTGCAGATCAACGGCGGCTGGAAAAGCGGCAGTACCGGACAGGGCGCCATCGGCGGTCAGGTCGCCTGGGGTCAGAGCCTGCTGGTCGATGTGAGCCTCAAGGGCTCGCGCCTGCCGATCAATGTCGAACCCTACGCGGCGGTAGAGGCAGCGCCTGACCTGAAGATTTCCATGCAGGGCGAGCGGCTGGCCATCTCCGGCAAGGTGCTGGTACCCAAGGGCGCGATCACCGTGCGTGAGCTGCCGCCGTCTACTGTCAAACTGTCGGGCGACACCGTGATTGTCGGGCAGCAGACCGAGGAGGGCGCTCCACCGCTGGCCGTGGCCATGGACATCAATGTCGAAGTCGGCCAGGAAAAACTCAGCTTCAGCGGCTTCGGGCTGACCGCCAATCTGGTCGGTCGTGTGCACATTGGCGACAATCTGGATACCCGTGGCGAACTGAACCTCAATGACGGCCGTTACCGTGCCTACGGGCAACGGCTGACGATTCGCAAGGCACGCCTGCTGTTCGCCGGCCCAGTGGACCAGCCTTATCTGGACATCGAGGCTATCCGCCAGACCGACGACGTGATTGCCGGTATCCGACTGACCGGCAGTGCCGAGCAGCCCACCACCGAAGTGTTTTCCGAACCGGCCATGAGCCAGGAGCAGGCGCTCTCCTACCTGGTCATGGGCAGGCCGTTGAGCACTTCCGGTGAAGACAACAACATGGTTGCCCAGGCTGCGCTGGCGCTGGGTGTGGCAGGCAGCTCATCGACCACCGGCAAGTTGGCCGATAACCTCGGCATCAAGGACTTCGAGCTGGACACCTCAGGCACCGGCGACAAGACCAATGTGGTGGCCAGCGGCAAAATCACCGAAAAACTCAGCCTGCGCTATGGGGTGGGTGTGTTTGAACCTGCCAATACCATTGCGTTGCGTTACCTGCTGAGCAAGCGTGTATACCTTGAGGCGGCCAGCGGGGTTGCCAGTTCGCTGGATATTTTCTATAAAAGGGACTTCTGAGCACTGGCCAGCTGCTGTGATGGCACCGGCCTGTTTTCAACCGGTTTAACCTGTTAAAACAGTGTGACCCTTCACACGCTCTCTCTATTCAGGCTGCCGGTAATCATGGATCGATTCAACGCCATGCGCGTGTTCACCCGTATCGTCGAGCTGGGCGGCTTTGCCAGGGCCGCCGACAGCCTGCACATGCCTCGCGCCTCAGTGACCATTCTGATCAAGCAGCTCGAAGCTCATCTGGGCGTCCAGCTTTTGCAGCGCACCACGCGTCAGGTCAGCACCACACCCGACGGCAAGGCGTATTACCTGCGTTGCGTGAGCCTGCTGGCCGATCTGGATGACGCCGAGGCTGCATTTTCATCAACCGGCGCCGAGCCCAAGGGCTTGCTGCGCGTCGACCTGCCGGTCAGTCTGGGGCGCATGGTGGTCATTCCTGCGTTGCCTGAATTCACCCGGCGCTACCCGCAAGTGCGGCTGGAGATCGGCATGAGTGACAGGCCGGTCGATCTGATTCGCGAGGGCGTGGACTGCGTGCTGCGCGCAGGTGCTGCACTGGACGAGGTGCTGGTCGCCAGACCGTTGGGCAGCCTGACCCAGATCACCTGCGCCAGTCGCGAGTACCTGCAACAGCACGGTACGCCGCTGCAACTGGAGGACCTTGCGCACCATCAGGTCATCGAATATTTTTCGGCCAGCACCAGCAAACGCTATGGTCTGGAGTTTGTGGGGGAAGGCGGGGCGCCTGATCACGGCCTGGCCTGTTCGATCTCGGTCAACAGCGCCGATGGCTACGTGGCTGCCTGCGAGGCCGGCTTCGGCCTGATACAAGTGCCGCGCTACCACATTGCCGGGCAATTGCGCAGCGGCACGCTGGTCGAGGTGCTGCGCAGGCACCGTCCACCGCCATTGGCGCTGACGGCGCTTTATCCGCCGCACAGGCAGCTGTCACGACGCGTCAGGGTGTTCGTCGATTGGCTGGTGGAATTGTGTGACCACCCTGATATCCGGGACAGGCTGGTTTCCTGAGCAAATTCGGAATTATCCGATATAGGCCGCGGCACGCTTTCGTGGTTAACTTCCGGCTCTTTATATTCATTTCAAGAAGGAACGTGTTTCATGGCTCAAGTGACCCTTAAAGGCGGCCCCGTTCAAGTCAATGGCACCCTGCCTGAAGTCGGCAGCAAAGCCGCAGCTTTTACGCTGGTGGACGAAGGTCTTGCCGACAAGACCCTGGCTGACTTCGCTGGCAAGCGCAAGGTGCTGAACATCTTCCCAAGCGTCGATACGCCGACCTGCGCAACATCGGTACGTAAGTTCAACGCCCAGGCCAACGAGCTGAACAACGCCGTTGTGCTGTGCATCTCCGCCGACCTGCCGTTCGCCCAGGCGCGCTTCTGCGGCTCCGAAGGTCTGGAAAACGTCAAGAACCTGTCTTCGTTCCGCAGCGCCGATTTCAGCGAGCATTATGGCGTTGCCGTTGCCGACGGTCCGTTGAAAGGCCTGACCGCTCGCGCAGTGGTTGTTCTGGACGAAAACGACACTGTGCTGCACAGCGAACTGGTATCGGAAATTGCCGAAGAGCCAAATTACGACGCTGCACTGGCTGTACTGAAGTAACTTTCTGCAACACTTCGACGGTCTGAATCTGTTCAGGCCGTTTTTTATTTGTGCTTCATACGGTTATCGAAAGTAAGCGCTTGGTAAAGGCGCTTTGCTTGTCACACATCTGTGCTTATTGTTCAGCCTTCTGAAAGAAGCCCCCACCTGTAATGGTTGATTTATTCATGCAATCGTCTGGCTCCCGTAAATCCCGCCGCTGGTTGATCAGTGTGTTGATCCTGTTGGTCATTGTCGTCCTGTGCTGGTGGTTCTGGCCTGCGTCCACGCCCGGCAAAGGGGCCGAGAGCAAGCGGGCGAGCGCCAGTGGCATGGGCCGGCCGGGCTTTGGTGGGTCGGCTATCGCCGTGCCGGTGCGTGTGGCTCCGGCCACAGAGGGCGAATTTCCCATTTTTTACAAGGCGCTCGGCACGGTCACGGCGACCAATACCATCAATGTGCGTAGCCGGGTGGCGGGCGAACTGGTCAAGCTTTATTTCCAGGAAGGCCAGAAGGTCAAGGCCGGTGATCTGTTGGCGGAAATCGACCCGCGCAGCTATCAGGTCGCCTTGCAGCAGGCCGAGGGCACGCTGGCAACCAATCAGGCGCTGCTCAAAAATGCCCAGCTCGATGTGCAGCGTTATCGCGGTCTGTTTGCCGAGGACAGTATCGCCAAACAGACGCTGGACACCGCCGAGTCGCTGGTGAGCCAGTATCAGGGCACCATCAAGACCAATCAGGCCGCTGTGGCTGACGCGAAACTGAGCCTGGACTTCACGCGGATCCGCGCGCCTATTGCCGGTCGCGTCGGCCTCAAACAACTGGACGTCGGCAATCTGGTTGCCGCCAATGACACCACCGCGCTGGTGGTGATTACCCAGACCCAGCCGATCTCGGTTGCTTTCACGCTGCCGGAAAAAGACCTGTCGGCGGTTATTTCCCGCTATCGCACCGGGGATAAGCTGCCCGTCGAAGCCTGGGACCGTGGCGATACGAAAATGCAGGCGACCGGCGTTCTTGCCAGCCTCGACAACCAGATCGACGTGGCCACCGGCACACTGAAATTCAAGGCCCGTTTCGAGAACAGCGACGAAATTCTGTTCCCCAATCAGTTCGTCAACGTGCGTCTGCGCGCCGATACCCTGAAACAGGCGATTCTGGTCCCGACTGCCGCTGTGCAGTTCGGCACTGACGGCACCTTTGGCTATGTGCTGGACGGCGACAAGAAGGTCAAACTCAAACTGCTGAAAACCGGTCCGAGCGACGAGACGTCTACGGTGATCACCGAAGGCCTGGCTGCCGGTGAGCGGGTCGTGCTTGAGGGCACTGATCGCCTTCGTGATGGCGCCGAAGTCGAGGTCGTCAACGACAGCAAGGACGTACCGGCAGGTCCGGGGCAGAAGTTGCAGGGCAAGCCTGACAGCAAGACAGACAAGTCGGCCGTACTTGGCAAGGTGGAAAAACCAAACGTATGAACATGTCGCGCCTGTTCATCCTGCGTCCGGTCGCCACCACGCTGAGCATGCTGGCGATCGTGCTGGCGGGGCTGATCGCTTACACCCTGCTGCCGGTCTCGGCTCTGCCTCAGGTCGACTACCCGACCATCCGCGTGATGACGCTGTACCCCGGCGCCAGCCCGCAAGTGATGACCAGTTCGGTGACCGCGCCGCTTGAGCGCCAGTTCGGGCAGATGCCCGGGCTGACCCAGATGGCCTCCACCAGCTCCGGCGGCGCGTCGGTGATTACCCTGCGTTTCAGCCTCGAAATCAATATGGACGTTGCCGAGCAGCAAGTGCAGGCGGCGATCAACGCCGCCACCAACCTGCTGCCGACCGACCTCCCGGCGCCGCCGGTATACAACAAGGTCAACCCGGCCGACACGCCGGTGCTGACGCTCGCCATTACCTCGAAAACCATGTTGCTGCCCAGGCTCAATGATCTGGTCGATACACGGATGGCGCAGAAGATCTCGCAAATCAGCGGCGTCGGCATGGTCAGCATCGCCGGCGGACAGCGTCAGGCGGTGAGGATCAAGGTCAATCCGGAGGCGCTGGCTGCCAACAGCCTCAACCTGGCGGATGTGCGCACCTTGATCAGCGCCTCCAACGTCAATCAGCCCAAGGGTAACTTCGACGGCCCGACCCGTGTTTCGATGCTGGATGCCAATGATCAACTGCGCTCTCCAGAGGAATACGCCAATCTGATCCTGGCCTACAAAAACGGCGCGCCGTTGCGCCTGAAAGACGTGGCCCAGATCGTTGACGGTGCCGAAAACGAGCGTCTGGCAGCCTGGGCCAATCGCAATCAGGCGGTGTTGCTGAACATTCAGCGTCAGCCGGGTGCCAACGTGATTGATGTGGTGGACCGCATCAAGGCCCTGCTGCCGGGCATCACCGACAACCTTCCGGCCGGGCTCGATGTGGTGGTGCTGACTGACCGCACGCAGACCATTCGGGCGTCCGTCACTGACGTTCAGCACGAGCTGCTGATTGCTATCGTGCTGGTGGTACTGGTCACGTTCCTGTTTCTGCGACGTTTCAGCGCCACGATCATCCCCTCGATTGCGGTGCCGCTGTCGCTGGTAGGCACATTCGGGGTCATGTACCTGGCCGGTTTCTCGATCAACAACCTGACCTTGATGGCGTTGACCATTGCCACCGGCTTCGTTGTCGACGACGCCATCGTGATGCTGGAAAACATCTCCCGGCATATCGAAGAGGGTGAAACCCCCTTGCAGGCCGCGCTCAAGGGCGCAAAACAGATCGGTTTCACGCTGATTTCCCTGACCCTGTCGCTGATTGCGGTGCTGATCCCGCTGCTGTTCATGGCCGACGTAGTGGGGCGTCTGTTCCGCGAGTTCGCGATCACCCTGGCGGTCGCCATCCTGATCTCGCTGGTGGTATCGCTGACCCTGACCCCGATGATGTGCGCGCGTCTGCTCAAGCGAGAGCCGAAAGAGGAAGATCAGAGCCGTTTCTACCGGGCCAGCGGTGCGTGGATCGACTGGCTGATCGATATCTATGCAGGCCGGTTGCGCTGGGTGCTCAAGCATCAGCCGCTGACCCTGCTGGTCGCGCTGGCGACGCTGGTGTTGACCGTGCTGCTGTATATCGCGGTGCCCAAGGGCTTCTTTCCGGTGCAGGACACGGGAGTGATTCAGGGTATTTCCGAAGCACCACAGTCGGTTTCGTTCGCCGCCATGAGCAAGCGCCAACAAGCGCTCGCCGACATCATTCTCAAGGACCCGGCGGTGGTCAGCCTGTCGTCCTATATCGGTGTCGATGGCGACAACGCAACGCTCAACAGTGGCCGGTTGCTGATCAACCTCAAGCCGCACCGGGAGCGCGACCTGACCGCGACCGAAGTCATCCAGCGCCTGCAACCGGAGGTCGACAAGCTTTCGGACATCCGCCTGTTCATGCAGCCGGTACAGGATTTGACCATCGAAGACCGGGTCAGCCGTACCCAGTATCAGTTCAGCATGTCATCGCCCGACGCCGAGCTGCTGACGCTGTGGAGCGAAAAGCTGGTAGACGCGCTTGGCAAGCGGGCTGAACTGACCGATGTGGCCAGCGACCTGCAGGACAAGGGCCTGCAGGTGTACCTGAACATTGATCGCGATGCGGCCAGTCGGGTCGGTGTCACAGTGGCCAATATCACCGATGCCCTGTACGACGCCTTCGGGCAGCGGCAGATTTCCACCATCTACACCCAGGCCAGCCAGTACCGGGTGGTCTTGCAGGCTGCGTCCGGCAGTGACTTGGGTCCGGCGGCGCTGGAGCAGATCCACGTCAAGACCACCGATGGCGCGCAGGTGAAACTGTCGAGTCTGGCGCGCATCGAGCAGCGTCAGGCACAACTGGCCATTACTCACCTGGGGCAGTTTCCGGCGGTCATGATGTCGTTCAACCTGGCCCCAGGTGTCGCTTTGGGCAAGGCCGTGCAGGTGATCGAGCAGGTCCAGCAGGAAATCGGCATGCCGATTGGCGTGCAGACGCAATTCCAGGGCGCTGCCGAAGCGTTTCAGGCGTCGTTGTCCAGCACGCTGCTGCTGATTCTGGCGGCAGTGGTGACCATGTACATCGTGCTGGGCGTACTCTACGAGAGTTACATTCACCCGATCACCATCCTCTCGACACTGCCGTCGGCGGCGGTCGGTGCCTTGCTGGCGTTGCTGATCAGTGGCAACGATCTGGGCATGATCGCGATCATCGGCATTATTCTGCTGATCGGCATCGTCAAGAAAAACGCCATCATGATGATCGACTTCGCCCTGGACGCCGAACGCAACCGCGGCGTCGCACCCGAAACGGCCATTTACGAAGCGGCGCTGCTGCGCTTCCGGCCGATCCTGATGACCACGCTGGCCGCGTTATTCGGTGCTTTTCCACTGATGCTGGCGAGCGGTTCCGGTGCCGAATTGCGTCAGCCGTTGGGCCTGGTAATGGTCGGTGGTCTGTTGCTCAGCCAGGTGCTGACGCTGTTTACCACGCCGGTCATCTATCTGTACTTCGATCGTCTGGGCAGGCGCTGGAGCCGCAAGCCGGCTGCCCCGGATCGCATCGAACGGGCTGACGCATGAACCTCTCTGCGCCCTTTATCCGTCGTCCGGTCGCCACCGTTCTGCTGAGCCTGGCGATCATGCTGCTGGGCGCGGTCAGCTTTCGCCTGCTGCCGGTCGCACCTCTGCCGAACATGGATTTCCCGGTCATCGTGGTGTCGGCAAGCCTGGCCGGGGCCAGCCCGGAGGTCATGGCGTCTACCGTGGCGACGCCGCTGGAACGTTCGTTGGGCAGCATTGCCGGGGTCAACACCATGACCAGCAATTCAAGCCAAGGCACCACGCGGATCATTCTGCAGTTCGATCTGAACCGCGACATCAATGGCGCGGCGCGGGAAGTGCAAGCGGCCATCAATGCGTCACGCAACCTGCTGCCCAGCGGCATGCGCAGCATGCCGACCTACAAGAAGGTCAACCCGTCCCAGGCACCGATCATGGTCCTGTCGATGACGTCGACCGTGCTGGAAAAAGGCCAGCTTTACGATTTGGCCTCCACCATTCTGTCGCAGAGCCTGTCGCAGGTTTCCGGGGTCGGCGAGGTGCAGATTGGCGGCAGCTCGCTGCCCGCGGTGCGTATCGAGCTCGAACCACAGATGCTGTCCCAGTACGGCGTGTCGCTTGACGATGTACGTACCGCGATCACCAATGCCAACGTGCGACGGCCCAAGGGCTTCGTCGAGGACGACCAGCACAACTGGCAGGTTCAGGCCAACGATCAGCTGGAAAACGCCGAGGATTACGCGCCGCTGATCATCCGCTATCAGGACGGCGCAACGTTGCGTCTCAAGGATGTCGCCAAGGTCAGCGATGCAGTGGAAGACCGCTACAACAGCGGCTTTTACAACAATGATCGTGCGGTACTGCTGGTCGTCAACCGCCAGGCCGGTGCCAACATCATTGAAACCGTGGCGCAGATCAAGGCGCAGTTGCCGGCCCTGCGCGCAGTGCTGCCGGCGAGCGTGAGCCTGAACATTGCGATGGACCGTTCGCCAGTGATCAAGGCGACCCTGCACGAAGCTGAAATGACCCTGCTGATCGCCGTGGTTCTGGTGGTGATGGTGGTGTTCCTGTTTCTCGGCAGCTTCCGTGCCTCGCTGATTCCCACCCTGGCGGTGCCGGTATCGCTGGTTGGTACGTTTGCGATCATGCACCTGTTCGGCTTTTCCCTGAACAACCTGTCGCTGATGGCACTGATCCTCGCCACCGGGCTGGTGGTGGACGACGCCATCGTGGTGCTGGAAAACATCTCCAGGCACATCCATAACGGCCTCGACCCCATGAAAGCGGCGTTTCTGGGTGCCAAAGAGGTGGGCTTTACCTTGCTGTCGATGAACGTCTCGCTGGTGGCGGTGTTCATTTCCATCCTGTTCATGGGCGGTCTGGTAGAAAGTTTGTTTCGCGAGTTTTCCATCACTCTGTCGGTGTCCATTGTCGTCTCGCTGATCGTATCCCTGACCCTCACCCCGATGTTATGCGCACGCTGGCTCAAGCCCCACGATGCCGAGAAGGACAATGCCTTTCAGCGCTGGAGCGAGCGGGTCAACGACCGCATGGTTGCCGCCTATGATCGTTCGCTGGGCTGGGTCCTGCGGCACCGGCGGCTGACGGTGCTCAGTTTGTTGGTGACCGTCATCGTCAATGTCGCGCTGTACGTGGTGGTGCCCAAGACTTTTCTGCCGCAGCAGGACACCGGGCAACTGATGGGTTTTGTGCGCGGTGACGACGGCCTGTCGTTCTCGGTCATGCAGCCGAAAATGGAGATCTTTCGCCGCACGGTGCTGGCAGACCCCGCCGTGGAAAGCGTCGCAGGGTTTATCGGCGGCAGCGGTGGCACCAACAACGCCTTCATGATCGTGCGCCTCAAACCGATTGCCGAGCGCAAGCTGTCGGCGGAAAAAGTGGTCGAGCGCCTGCGCAAGAACATGCCGCACGTGCCGGGCGGCAGGCTGTTTCTTGCCCCGGATCAGGACCTGCAACTGGGCGGAGGCCGCGAGCAGACCAGCTCGCAGTATCAGTACATCGTGCAGAGCGCTGACCTGGCCAGCCTGCGCTTGTGGTATCCGAAGATTGTCGCGGCGCTAAAATCGATCCCGGAACTGACCGCCATCGATGCTCGGGAAGGGCGCGGCGCGCAGCAAGTGACGCTGGTGGTCGATCGCGACACGGCCAAGCGCCTGGGCATCGACATGAATATGGTCACGGCGGTGCTCAATAATGCCTACAGCCAGCGTCAGGTTTCGACCATCTACGACAGCCTTAACCAGTACAAAGTGGTGATGGAGGTCAATCCGAAATACGCTCAGGACCCGGTCACGCTGGAGCAGGTCCAGGTGATTACCGCCGACGGGCAGCGTGTGCCGCTGTCGAGCATCGCGCATTACGAGCGCAGCCTGGCGAACGACCGGGTGTCCCATGACGGTCAGTTCGCTGCTGAAGACATCTCGTTCGACCTGGCCGAGGGTGCCAGCCTCGACAAGGCGACGGTCGCTATCGAGCGCGCGATTGCCGCCATCGGCTTGCCATCCGACATCATTTCCAAGATGGCCGGGACGGCCAACGCCTTCGCATCGACCCAGAAAGGCCAGCCGTGGATGATTCTCGGCTC
Source organism: Pseudomonas avellanae BPIC 631 (assembly GCF_000444135.1). GTDB lineage: Bacteria > Pseudomonadota > Gammaproteobacteria > Pseudomonadales > Pseudomonadaceae > Aquipseudomonas > Aquipseudomonas avellanae. The sequence goes on along the minus strand of NZ_ATDK01000087.1, from coordinate 22,036 downwards.
GTTGCTGGCGGTGTACCTGGTGCTGGGGATTCTCTATGAAAGTTACATTCACCCGCTGACGATTCTGTCGACCTTGCCCTCGGCAGGTGTCGGGGCATTGCTGACCATCTATGTGCTGGGCAGCGAATTCAGCCTGATTTCCCTGTTGGGGCTGTTCCTGTTGATCGGGGTGGTGAAGAAGAACGCAATCATGATGATCGACCTGGCGCTGCACCTGGAGCGTGAGCAGGGCATGACACCCGAGGAGTCGATCCGCAGCGCGTGCCTGCAACGCCTGCGGCCTATTCTGATGACCACCATGGCGGCGATTCTCGGTGCATTGCCGCTGCTGCTGAGCACTGCCGAAGGTGCCGAGATGCGCAAGCCATTGGGCCTGACCATCATCGGCGGCCTGATTTTCAGCCAGGTCCTGACCCTTTACACCACCCCGGTGGTTTACCTTTATCTCGACCGCCTGCGCCATCGTTTCAATAACTGGCGCGGCGTGCGTACCGATGCTGCTCTGGAAACTTCGCTATGACCCAACGCCTGGCCTTCACATCCCGCCCGCTGGGGCTGCTTCGTCCGCTCGGGCTGGGGCTCTGTATCTCCCTGCTCAGTGCTTGTGCCGTCGGGCCGGATTACCAGAAGCCCTCATCGGCAGCGCCTGAACAGTTCAAGGCCGCTGCGGGCTGGCGCGCAGCCACGCCCAGCGACGCGATGGCCAAGGGCGCATGGTGGGAGGTGTACGGCGACGCCCAGTTGAATACGCTGGTAGAACGGCTCAATACCTCCAACCAGACGGTCGCTCAATACGATGCGCAGTACCGACAGGCACAGGCCCTGGTGCGCAGCTCGCGTGGCGCATTCTTTCCGACGCTGGACCTGACCACCGGCAAGACCCGCTCAGGGCAGGGCGTTGGCACCTCCAGTAGCGGTACGTCCAACACCGGCGCATCGGGTATTCGCAACAGTTACAACGCGCAACTGGGTGTCAGTTGGGAAGCCGATGTCTGGGGCAAGCTGCGTCGCGGTCTCGAGGCCGACACGGCCAATGCTCAGGCAAGCCTGGCGGATCTGGCGGCCATGCGCTTGAGCCTGCAATCGGAGCTGGTGCAGAACTACATGCAGTTGCGGGTGATCGACGAGCAGAAACGCTTGCTGGAATCCACCGTGGACGCCTACCAGCGCTCGCTGACCCTGACGCGCAATCAATACCGCGCCGGTATTGCCGGAACAGACGCGGTGGCTCAGGCGCAGACACAACTGAAAAGCACTCAGGCCGACCTGATCGACCTGGTCTGGCAACGTGCGCAATTCGAGAATGCCATTGCCGTGCTGATGGGCGTGGCGCCCGCAGACTTCAATCTGCCGGCCACCACCTCGATTCCACAATTGCCGCAGATTCCGCCCGGGGTGCCTTCGCAATTGCTGGAGCGTCGGCCTGACATCGCCGCTGCAGAACGCTCGGTCATGGGCGCCAACGCCAATATCGGCGTTGCCAAGGCGGCGTACTACCCGGACTTCACGTTGAGCATGAGCGGCGGCTACAACAGCAGCACCTTCGCCAACTGGATCAGCCTGCCCAACCGTTTCTGGTCGGTAGGCCCGCAACTGGCACTGACCCTGTTCGACGGCGGCAGGCGTTCGGCCGAGGTCGATCGCACCGAGGCACTGTACGACCAGACGGTCGCGCAGTACCGGCAGACCGTGCTCAATGGTTTCCAGGAAGTCGAGAATTACCTCATCCAGCTCAAAGTCTACGAAGAGGAGGCCGCCGTGCGTCAGGAAGCGCTTGTCGCGGCGCGTGACTCGCTGCGCCTGACCAACAATCAGTACAAGGCCGGGTTGATCGGTTACCTGGACGTGGTCAATGTGCAGGCCACCGCGCTGAGCAATGAGCGCACGGTCCTGAATGTGCTGCAAAGCCGCTTGATCGCCAGCGTTCAACTGATTGCCGCACTGGGCGGAGGCTGGAACGCCGAGACGGGTCTGACGCTCCGGGAGTAGATCTTTCAGGGGTTCCAGCAGATTCTTTACTGGAGTACCCCTGATAAACGCAGGATTGCTGGCTCGTTGCCATCTTCCCGATCAAGCACCGCGACATTTCGTGGCTATTGCGTACAATCACGCGCAGAAGATCGGCAGGGACGCGCTCATTGGGCTCCAGGTGCGTTTATGTTGATTGGCAGTTACACCCCCTCGCTTGTCATGATCTCTGTTCTCGTCGCGATTATTGCTTCGTACACGGCTCTGGATCTGACCGGCCGTATCATTTCGGCCAAGGGCCGTGCGGTCTATGTATGGATCGCAGGCGGTGCGCTGGCACTGGGCATTGGCGGCTGGTCGACGCATTTCATTGGCATGCTGGCGTTTGTGCTGCCTATCGACGTCGCCTACGACGTGCCCCTCACGCTTCTGTCGTTATTGATTGCAGTGCTGTCTTCAGGGTTTGCCCTGTTGCTGGTCACCCAGCCGCGTCTGCCCGCGTTGCAACTGAGTCTGGGCGCGTCATTGCTGGGGCTCGGCATCAGCGCCATGCATTACACCGGCATGGCGGCCATGCGCATGCAGCCCGGCATCGAGTACGCGCCCTGGCGGGTGTTTCTTTCCCTGCTGATTGCCATTGCCGCCGCTGCAGCGGCGATATGGATAGCGTTCCATCTTCGCCAGCAGCGCCCCAGGGTATATCTGGCTCGCGCGTGTGCGGCAGGGTTGCTGGGCGTGGCCATCGTCGGCATGCACTACACCGGCATGGCGGCGGCGAGCTTTGCCGAGGGTAGTTACTGCGGTGCGCTGGCGGGCGGGCTGAGCAGCAACGGGCTGGACCGAATCGTGCTGGTGGCCAGCCTGTCGGTGCTGAGTATCACGCTGTTCTGCTGCATTCTCGATTCCCACCTCGAAACGCGTACTGCAGTGCTCGCCAATTCGCTGGTGGAAGCCAATCATGAGCTTACCCATCGGGCGCTGCACGACAGCCTGACCGGCCTGCCGAACCGCACGTTGCTGACCGATCGCATCGAGCAGACCATGAACAAGGTCCGCGAGAACGGCGGCTGCTTCGCGTTGATGTTCATGGACCTTGATGGCTTCAAACCGGTGAACGATGCCTTCGGTCATCACACCGGGGACCTGCTGTTGCGTCATGTCGCCCTGCGTCTTCGTCAGAACCTGCACCTGCATGACACACTGGCGCGGGTCGGCGGCGACGAGTTCGTTCTGCTGGTCGAGCTTCAGGACCAGCAGGATGCACTGGCTGTCGCAACGCGGCAGGTCAACGAGATCGGCAATCCCTTCACCATCGGCGAGCATCAGTTGCAGATATCGTTGAGCATCGGCATCTGCATGTATCCGGGCAACGGCACCACGCAACACGAACTGCTGGTCAACGCCGACGCCGCGATGTACCACACCAAGGCAGCCGGCAAGAACGGTTACAGTTTTTTTGATGTGTCGATGAACAGCAACGCGCGCAATCAGTTGCAGCTGTCGCAGGACCTGCGTTCAGCCATCAAGCACAAGCACTTCTGTCTGTACTATCAGCCCAAATTCGACGCCCTGACCGGGCTGCCGGTCGGTGCGGAAGCGCTATTACGCTGGAATCACCCGACGCAGGGCCTTCTGGGGCCTGACCTGTTCATTGCCCTGGCCGAGAAAACCGGGCTGATCATTCAGATCGGCGAGTGGGTGTTGAACGAAGCCTGTCGGCAAATGCGCGAGTGGTACACCCAGGGTTACCCGCACTGGCGCATTGCGGTCAATCTTTCGGCCTTGCAGTTCTGTCACAGCGGGCTGGTCACGGCGGTCGCCGATACGTTGGCCCGGCACCAGCTCCCGGCCAACTGCCTGACCCTGGAGATCACCGAAACAACCGCCATGCACGATGCAGATGCGAGTCTGGCGGTGTTGCGAAGGCTTTCGGAGATGGGCGTGGACCTGTCGATCGACGACTTCGGCACCGGTTATTCCAGCCTGATGTACCTCAAGCGCCTGCCCGCCAATGAAATCAAGATCGATCGCGGTTTTGTCCGCGATCTGGAGCACGATACCGCCGATGCCGCCATCGTTTCGGCTATCGTTGCCGTGGGCCAGGCATTGAACCTGCGAATTGTCGCCGAAGGGGTGGAAACTGCTGTTCAACAGCGTTTTTTGACCCATCTGGGGTGCCACTCCCTGCAAGGCTTTCTGCTCGGGCATCCGCTGCCTGCGCAACAGTTTCTCGAGGACATCCGCACGGCGGAAGTCAAAGCGGTGCTGGATGCATCCGACGCCGGACAACTGGCGATCTGAAACGCTTCGATGGCGCTGGACCACAAAGGCTGGCACGATCAGAGACGTCTGGTTACGCTGCGGGCATGACCTGCACCTTGATGTCGATTTTTGGATAAATACGAGACAGCCCATGGATAAAGTCCTCATCATCACCGGTGGTTCACGCGGGATCGGCGCCGCCACTGCGCGTCTGGCTGCTTCCCAGGGATATCTGATCTGTATCAACTATCTGTCTGATCGTGCGGCGGCGGAAAAAACCGCTGCGCAGGTCAGGGCGCTGGGCGCTCAGGCGATCACGGTGCAGGCGGATGTCAGCAACGAGGACGAGATCATGCGCCTGTTCGCCAGGGTCGATTCCGATCTGGGGCGAGTCACCCATCTGGTCAACAATGCCGGCACCTTGTCTCAGGCTTCACGCGTCGAGGACATGTCGGAATTTCGCATGCTGAAAATGATGATGACCAACGTCGTCGGCCCCATGCTGTGCAGCAAACACGCCTTGTTACGCATGTTGCCGCGTCATGGCGGGCATGGGGGCAGCATCGTCAATGTGTCGTCACTGGCGGCGCGGCTGGGTTCGGCAGGCGAGTACGTGGATTACGCCGCGTCAAAGGGCGCGCTGGACACCTTCACCATCGGGCTTTCCAAGGAAGTCGCTGGCGAGAACATTCGCGTCAATGCCGTCAGGCCGGGATTTATCTTCACGGACATCCATGCCCTGAGCGGTGACCCGTTCCGCGTCAGCAAACTGGAAGGCGCGCTGCCCATGGGCCGTGGCGGCACACCCGAAGAGGTGGCCGAAGCCATTCTCTGGCTGCTGTCAGACAACGCATCGTATGCCACGGGCACATTCATTGACCTGGCGGGCGGGCGCTGAAGACGTCCAGCCGCTCAGGACGTCTTCAATTGCAGCCGTAGCGTGCGTCACACCGTAACAGGCGGCGCGTTGGCGGGCGGGTCACCTACCGGCGTTTCATTGGGCGGCGGCGTCGATGGCGGATCCTGCTCGGGTATCGGCTCGGGCAGGGCAGGTTCATCGATGTTCGGATCGGGCACTTCGACCGGATTGGGTAGCGTCATGGTTGCAGCCTCCTTATTGACCCCTGTCTTGCCGGGCACTGATTAGGACTGCCTGCCGTGATTGATGATTCAATCGATTTGTTTCTTCGGGCGGTGATGTTCAGATAGCTCGTCAGCCAACCGCTCAGACGGTTCCTCAGACGGCCCTTCAACTACTTCTGGCGACACCAGATCGCTGCCGAACTCAGAATGCCGGTGTTTTCTGTCGCACACCTCGAAATTCATGAGTTGGTAATTGCAGGGCTTCAGCATCATGGTGCGTTCCTCAGGATGCGCCGACACTTAATCAGTGTGCTGCAATGCGTTGAAGACCGCGTGATAGAAGCTTGTCAGGGGATGATTCCTGCATGCACTTGGGAATTCGATTACACGCTCACCTCAACTATTTTCCGCTGGGCTATGCTCTGACGCGCCCACCGCACAACCTCAAAACCTTTGAACTTTACCTTCAATGACCGCTCGGAACCTAGGCAGCTGAATTCGACGAGTCTTCTGCATTTTGCGAACGTCCGCTGCCATACCGTCTATTTTTCCATTGCATGGAATGCACAGGAGCGTCCCTGGGGCGTGAGGAGTGATGCTCGATGAATGAACAGCCATACGGTCCGGATTCCCTGGCCACCGATGTACCGCACCCAACCCAACCCTTGTCACTGACCCAGGCGCTGCAATTGCCCCGCATCGTGATCGAAGACACGTTGCCGGTGATTGACGGTGGGTTGTTTGCGGCCAAGGCGATCATCGGGCAACCGGTCACCGTGACCAGCAAGGTCTACGCCGATGGGCATGACAAGATGGCGGTGAACATTCGCTGGCGCGCTGCCGACGAAGAAAACTGGCACAGCGCGCCGATGCACGAGCTGGGCAATGACAGCTGGATCGGTGAATTCACCCCGACAGCTGTCAGCCGTTACGTATTTCGCCTGGAAGCCTGGATTGACCAGTTCGGCAGCTACCGTTATGAACTGGAAAAGAAGTTCGGCGCAGGTGTGTCAATCGATCTGGAACTGGAAGAAGGGCGCATTCATCTGGTGCATGCCGCAGAGCGCAGCCAGGGTGAGCAGCGTAAACAGCTTGAAGGTCTGGCGGCTCAGCTTGCCAACGGCGACAACGACGAGAAAGTCGCGCTGCTCTTGCACAGCGACACCGCCAATCTGATGAAGCAGGCTGATAACCAGGCGTTTTTGAGCCGTAGCGTGGAGTTCCCTCTGGATGTGGAGCGTGAGCTGGCGCAATTCGCCAGCTGGTACGAGCTGTTTCCGCGCTCGATTACGGATGACAAGGCCCGTCACGGCACCTTCAATGACGTCCACTCGCGCTTGCCGATGATTCGCGACATGGGCTTCGACGTGTTGTACTTCCCGCCGATTCACCCGATCGGTCGTGCGCATCGCAAGGGGCCGAACAATTCCCTGACCGCAGGGCCGGATGATCCGGGCAGCCCGTATGCCATCGGCAGCGAAGATGGCGGCCATGAGGCCATTCATCCGCAACTGGGCAGCCGCGAAGACTTCCGCAATCTGGTCAAGGCTGCTGCTGAACACGGCCTGGAAATCGCTCTGGATTTCGCCATTCAGTGTTCGCAGGACCACCCGTGGCTCAAGCAGCATCCGGGCTGGTTCTCGTGGCGTCCGGACGGCACGATTCGTTATGCGGAAAACCCGCCGAAAAAGTACCAGGACATCGTCAACGTTGATTTCTACGCGCCCGATGCGATCCCGGGCCTGTGGCTGGAGCTGCGTGACATCGTGCTCGGCTGGGTCAAGGAAGGCGTGAAAATTTTCCGTGTCGACAACCCGCACACCAAACCGTTGCCGTTCTGGCAGTGGATGATCGGTGAGGTGCGCAGTCAGCACCCTGAGGTGATGTTCCTGGCGGAAGCGTTCACCAAACCGGCGATGATGGCGCGCCTGGGCAAGGTCGGTTACACCCAGAGCTACACCTATTTCACCTGGCGCAACAGCAAGGCCGAGCTGTCGGAGTATTTCACCGAGCTGAACGCAGTGCTTTGGCGCGATTGCTACCGCCCGAATTTCTTCGTCAATACACCGGACATCAACCCGCGCTTCCTGCATGAGTCGGGTCGCCCGGGCTTTTTGATCCGCGCGGCGCTGGCAACCATGGGTTCCGGCCTGTGGGGCATGTATTCCGGCTTTGAATTGTGCGAAGCAGCACCGATTCCGGGCAAGGAAGAGTATCTGGATTCAGAGAAGTACGAGGTTCGCGTTCGGGACTACGCGGCACCCGGCAATATCATCGCCGAGATCGCCCAGCTCAATCGCATCCGCAGGCAGAATCCTGCGTTGCAGACGCACTTGGGGCTGAAGCTTTACACCGCGTGGAACGACAATATTTTGTACTTCGGCAAGCGCTCGGCGGATGGCAGCAACTTCATTCTGGTGGCCATCAACCTGGACCCGTTCAACGCACAGGAAGCGGATTTCGAGCTGCCGCTGTGGGAAATGGGCCTGGCGGATGACGCCGCGACGTCTGGCGAAGACCTGATGACCGGGCACCGCTGGACCTGGTACGGCAAGTATCAACACACCCGTCTTGACCCGTCGCAACCTTTTGGAATCTGGCGTATCCAGGCCGCGCACTAATACTCCCAAGGAGTCAGCAATGGCTAAGAAGCCCGATGCCGCGACATTCATCAAAGACCCGCTCTGGTACAAGGATGCGGTGATCTATCAGGTTCATGTGAAGTCGTTTTTCGATGCCAACAATGATGGCATCGGCGACTTCGCCGGCCTGATCGAAAAGCTCGACTATATTGCCGCGCTGGGGGTCAACACGATCTGGCTGTTGCCGTTTTACCCGTCTCCGCGCCGCGACGACGGCTACGACATTTCCGAGTACCGCGACGTCCACAGCGATTACGGCACCATGGCCGACGCCAAGCGCTTCATCGCCCAGGCGCACAAACGCGGCCTGCGGGTGATCAGCGAACTGGTCATCAATCACACCTCCGACCAGCATCCGTGGTTTCAGAAGGCGCGCAACGCCAAGCCTGGCTCCAAGGCCCGTGATTTCTATGTGTGGTCGGACACCGACCAGAAGTACGACGGCACGCGCATCATCTTTCTCGACACCGAGACGTCCAATTGGACCTGGGACCCGGTCGCCGGCCAGTATTTCTGGCACCGGTTCTACTCGCACCAGCCGGACCTGAACTTCGACAACCCGCACGTGCTGGATGCGGTGCTGGAAGTGATGCGCTTCTGGCTGGACCTGGGTATCGATGGTTTGCGTCTGGATGCTATTCCGTACCTGATCGAACGCGATGGCACCAACAACGAGAACCTGCCGGAAACCCATCAGGTGCTCAAGCGTATTCGCGCCGAGATCGATGCCAATTACCCGGACCGCATGCTGCTCGCCGAGGCCAATCAATGGCCGGAAGACACGCAGCTGTATTTTGGCGACAGCAAGGGGCCGGACGGTGACGAATGTCACATGGCGTTTCACTTTCCGCTGATGCCGCGCATGTACATGGCGCTGGCGCAGGAAGACCGTTTTCCGATCACTGACATTTTGCGCCAGACGCCGGAAATCCCGGAAAACTGCCAGTGGGCGATTTTCCTGCGCAACCACGATGAACTGACCCTGGAAATGGTCACGGATCGTGAGCGTGATTATCTGTGGAATTACTACGCTGCCGATCGCCGTGCGCGGATCAACCTCGGGATCCGTCGGCGCCTCGCGCCGCTGGTCGAGCGTGACCGCCGCCGCGTCGAGCTGCTGAACAGCATGCTGCTGTCGATGCCCGGTACACCGACGTTGTATTACGGTGACGAAATCGGCATGGGCGACAACATCTATCTGGGTGACCGCGACGGTGTGCGCACGCCGATGCAGTGGTCGATTGACCGCAATGGCGGTTTCTCGCGTGCCGATCCGGCAAGCCTGGTGCTGCCACCGATCATGGACCCGATGTACGGCTTCCAGTCGGTCAACGTCGAAAGCCAGGAGCGCGACCCGCATTCGTTGCTCAACTGGAACCGACGTATGCTTGCCGTGCGCAAACAGCAGAAGGCGTTCGGTCGCGGTACGCTGAAAATGCTCTCGCCGTCCAATCGGCGCATTCTGGCCTACACCCGTGAGTACACCGCGCCAGACGGTCACAGTGAAGTGGTGCTGTGTGTGGCCAACGTGTCCAGCGCGGCCCAAGCGGCCGAGCTGGATCTGTCAGGCTATGCCGGCACGGTCCCGGTGGAAATGCTCGGTGGCAGCGCCTTTCCCCCCATCGGCCAGTTGAATTACCTGCTGACACTGCCGCCGTACGGCTTTTACTGGTTTCTATTGGCTACGGAGAATCAAATGCCCAGCTGGCACGTTGAACCGGCGCAAAGCATGCCGGACTTTCCGACCCTGGTGCTCAAGAAGCGTCTTGAAGAGCTGCTCGAAGAGCCGCTGCGCAGCACCATGGAAGACACTTCGCTGACGGTCTATCTGCCCAAGCGCCGCTGGTTTGCGGGAAAAGACAAGGCCATCGAGAAGGTCAACATCGCCTATGCAGTGCGTTTCGGTGACGACGCACACCCGGTGCTGCTCAGTGAAATAGAAGTGACCGCTGGCGGGCAGACTGATCGCTATCAACTGCCGTTCGGCCTGCTGGGCGAAGACGACATCAGCAGCGCATTGCCGCAACAGCTGGCACTGGCCCGTGTGCGTCGTAGCCGCGATGTCGGGCTGATCACCGATGCCTTCACCCTGGAAACCTTTATTCGTGCCGTCATTCAGGGCATGCAGTCGGACACGGTCATCCCGTGTGCTGACGGCGAACTGCGTTTCGAGCAGAGTTCGCAGCTTGCGCCGCTGGGCCTGACCCATGAGTCCGAGGTTCGTTATCTGTCTGCCGAGCAGTCCAACAGCTCGGTGGTGGTCGGCAGCAGCCTGGTGCTCAAGCTGATTCGCAAAGTCAGCGCCGGCACGCACCCGGAGCTGGAAATGGGGGCATTTCTGACCCATGCCGGTTTCAAGAATATCTCGCCATTGCTGGGTTCACTGGTGCGCGTCGGCAACGACGGTCAGCCGAATCTGTTGATGATTGCCCAAGGCTATCTGAGCAATCAGGGCGATGCGTGGGAATGGACGCAGAACAACCTGGAACGTGCGGTGCGCGACGAGTTGGCGCATGGCGTGTCCGGTCAGGAACAGCATTACAACGCCTTGCTTGAACTGGCGGACTTTTCGCGCAGCCTCGGTCAGCGACTGGGTGAAATGCACCAGATTCTGGCGTCGCCGACCGATAACGCAGATTTTGCGGTCGAAGTTACCAGCGCTCAAGACAGCAAAGCGTCCGCCACCAGCGTCAACGCTCAGCTTGAGCGCGCCTTGCAGCTGCTTGAACAGCGCAAGGGTGATCTGGACAAGGATGATCAGCAACTGGTCAGCGACCTGCTCGCGCACCGCAAGCAGATTCGCCAGCGTGTCGAAGGCCTTGCCAAACGCTCGGCCGGTGGCCTGCGCATTCGTGTGCACGGTGACCTGCACCTGGGCCAAGTGCTGGTCGTGAAGGGTGATGCCTACCTGATCGACTTTGAAGGCGAACCCGCCCGTGCGCTTGAAGAGCGACGCGCCAAACACAGCCCGTTCAAGGACGTCAGTGGCGTACTGCGTTCATTCGACTACGCTGCCGCGATGGCCGTGCGCAGTGCGCAAAGCGTCGATACCTCGCCGCAAGCCGCAGCCGCCCGCAAACAGGTCGCCGAGACGTATCTGTCGCAGGCCCGCGAAGCGTTTATCGACGGCTATCGCTTGGCCACCGCTGGCATCGCGCATGCCTGGAAAGATGCAAAAGGGGAGGACGCCGCACTGGAACTGTTCACCCTCGAAAAAGCTGCTTATGAAGTGATCTACGAAGCCGAGAATCGTCCAGCCTGGTTGGCCGTTCCCTTGCAAGGCTTGCGTGGGTTGCTGCAACCGTCTGATGGAGAACCGATATGAATGCGCCTGACAAAACCGGCACGGACCGCCGTGCGGTTCCCGCTGCTGTGGACCTTGATGCGCTGATTCGTGCAGAACACCGTGACCCGTTTTCGATTCTTGGCCCGCATGACGATGGCAAAGGTGGGCAATATGTTCGTGCCTATCTGCCCGCAGCGCTGAGCGTACGCCTGCTGGCCCGGGATGACGGCCGCGAACTGGCCGAACTGCACATGAGCGACGTGCCTGGGTTTTTCGTCGGTCATCTTGAGCAGCCACAGCCATATCTGTTGAAAATCAACTGGGCGGGCGGCGAACAGATTACCGAAGACCCCTACAGCTACTGTCCGCTGCTGGGCGAAATGGACCTTTACCTGTTTGCCGAAGGCAATCACCGCGATCTGAGCAGTTGCCTGGGCGCGCAAGTGACCAGCGTTGACGGTGTAGCGGGTGTGCGCTTTGCGGTCTGGGCACCGAATGCCCGCCGGGTTTCCGTGGTCGGCAGCTTCAATGGCTGGGATGGCCGTCGCCACCCGATGCGTCTGCGTCACCCGACCGGCGTGTGGGAGATCTTTGTTCCGCGTCTGCAACCGGGCGAGGTCTACAAGTACGAGATTCTGGGTGCTCACGGGATTTTGCCGCTCAAGAGCGACCCGATGGCCTTGGCCACCACGCTGCCGCCCGATACGGCGTCGAAGATTTCTGCGCCATTGAAGTTCGAGTGGCATGACCAGGACTGGCTGCAATCCCGGGCCGGACGTCACGACGTTGCTGCGCCATTGTCGATTTATGAGCTGCATGCCGGTTCGTGGCAGATGGAACAGAACGATGAAGGCCAATGGCGTCAGTACAACTGGCGTGAGCTGGCTGACCGCCTGATTCCGTACGTCAAGGAGCTGGGTTTCACGCACATCGAGCTGATGCCGATCATGGAGCACCCATTCGGTGGGTCATGGGGCTATCAATTGCTCGCCCAGTTCGCGCCGACCGCCCGCTACGGTTCGCCTGAAGATTTCGCCGCGTTCGTGGATGCCTGTCACCAGGCGGAAATCGGCGTCATCCTCGACTGGGTGCCCGCGCATTTCCCGACCGATACCCACGGGCTAGCACAATTCGACGGCACGGCGCTGTACGAATACGCCGACCCCAAGGAAGGCTTTCATCAGGATTGGGACACGCTGATCTACAACCTGGGGCGGACCGAAGTGCATGGCTTCATGCTGGCCTCGGCGCTGCACTGGCTCAAGCATTACCACATCGACGGTCTGCGCGTGGATGCAGTGGCGTCGATGCTGTACCGCGACTATTCGCGCAAGGCGGGCGAGTGGGTGCCCAACCGCTTTGGCGGCCGCGAGAACCTGGAGGCCATCGACTTCCTCCGTCATCTCAATGACGTGGTTGCGCTGGAAGCGCCAGGCACCATGGTCATCGCCGAAGAATCGACGGCCTGGCCGGGTGTCAGCGAATCGACGCAAAAGGGTGGTCTGGGCTTCAACTACAAGTGGAACATGGGCTGGATGCATGATTCGCTGCAATACATGGAAGAAGACCCGATCAACCGCGAGCATCATCACGGCAAGCTGAGTTTCAGCCTCGTGTACGCGTGGTCCGAGCGCTTTGTGCTGCCGATTTCCCACGATGAGGTGGTGCACGGCAAGCATTCGCTGATCGACAAGATGCCGGGTGATCGCTGGCAGAAATTTGCCAACTTGCGCGCCTATCTGGCGTTCATGTGGACGCATCCGGGTAAAAAGCTGCTGTTCATGGGCTGCGAATTCGGCCAGTGGCGTGAATGGAACCACGACCAGCAACTGGACTGGTACCTGATGCAATACGCCGAACACGTGGGTGTGAAGAAGCTGGTCGGTGACTTGAACCGCATTTACCGCGAAGAGAAGGCCCTGCACCAGCGCGATGCCGATCCGACCGGTTTCCAATGGTTGATTGGTGACGACAAGGCCAACAGCGTGTTTGCCTACTTGCGCTGGAGCAATGATGGCGAACCGCTGCTGGTGGTCGCCAACATGACGCCGGTACCGCGTGAAGGCTATCGCGTGGGCGTGCCGTTGCAGGGCGCGTGGACAGAACTGCTGAACAGCGATGCAGAAACCTATGCCGGCTCCAACATCGGTAACGGTGGGGAAGTGATCAGCGAAGACGAGCCGGTTCATGGCATGTCGGCTTCTCTGACACTGAATCTGCCGCCACTGGCCGTGCTGATTCTAAAGCCCAAAAAAAACTGATGAAGCCTATGCCTCATCACGTTCCACAGTGACAAACGCATCACCACGCCAGCCTTACGCCCAGGCTGGCGTTTACTCCGCTTGAATCGTGGTTATTCAGATCACTGTTGTAGTCAGCGCTCCAGTACACACTGGTGTCGCTGGCGACCTTGATAACCATTCCTCCGCCCAGGCTGCCCGTCGTTGATCGATGGGCTGTCTTGACGCGTTCTGTGTGATCGAATGTCACCGTGTCATGCCCGCCCGCATTGCGCCACAGGTTTACCCGAAGGTAAGGCTCGATGGGCATGCCTGCCAGTGCGTAGCGGCCCTTGAATCGTATGCCCAGTCGCCCGGTGTTGTAGGGCTGGCTGTCAAAACCCACGTGTGAAATACCGTCATGCTGATCGTCAAGGTCAATGCGCTGATGAATGATTTGTACCTGCGGTTCGGCGACCCATCGCGGCGACAGCGTAAACGGGTGACCGGCTTCCACAGAAAGGCTCAGGGCATGGCCTTGCGTGTCGATGCGCAGGCCCCGGTCGGAGCGGCTATCGCCATCCAGGCGCGTGCTCATCACCAGCGCATCGACGTAGTTTCCGGTGGGCGAGGAGAGCGTCCAGTAGGCCCCGACGCTATCGCCCCGCAGTTTGATCCGCCCGGTGTGCCGCTCATGGAACCCGCCCGCAAAGCCCTGCACCTTGCCGTCCAGACTGTTTTGGGCGACAAACAGGCCGACGCGCAGGGTCTGCTGCCCATCAAGTGACCAGGCATACACGTCATGGCCAATCTGATAGCCCTTGAGCGATGCGTCCAGGCCGGGGCTTACCGTTCCTGACCACTGTTGTTTAAAGTCACTGCCGAACACTCGCGCCCAGCCAGCCGGCGCTGCACCGGATTGTGCCAACAGGCTCTGATCGCCCTGACGCTCATGGAAGGTGCCCAGCGAGGTCATCGCCAGCATCGCCGCGGCGGGCGTGACAATTGCGTAATTGGCGACTTCCGGTCGGTACAGCGGGATAGGAGCCGCGCCGCGAATCGGCTCCGGCAGCGATGGCGTGCCGATTGCCGCTACGGGAAGAGTGGTTGCCGGAAGTTGTGCAGGCGTAGGTATGGGGTCAGTTGGAGGCGGTTGTGCCGGGGGCACGGTCGGTTCGTTTGGCTCAGGTGGAATCGAGGGTGGTGTCGGTTCGGGTGCCGGTTCGGGCGCAGGTTCCGGCAGCGGTGTAGGTATGGGCCCAGGAACAGGAACAGGTTCGCTTGGGGGTGGCGTTTCGGGCAAAGGCGGTGCGATCACCGCCGAGCGCAGAAACCAGCTGTTTTCGCTGCCTGCCGTGGTGCCGCCCTTGAACAGGTAATAGTCATAGGCCCCCACGGACAACGAGTTCTGCAACGAAAATGCCGTCGCCTCGCTGGTAGCTCCTCGGGTCGCCTGCACCACCTCGATGCCGTTGCCTTGGGTAAGCGCACCCAGGCCATTGATATTGCTCACCAGCATGCGGGTCGTACCGCCGATGGTGCCCTGTGACACCACCAGTTTATCGCTGGGCGAGGTTTCGTCTCCCAGTGTCGATTGCAGCAATAACCGGCCAGCCCGGCCGAAGTAGTTGCCGTTCACGGTAAGGGTATCGGTCACCGAGCTGCCGCTGGCGGTCAGGTCCAGCGTTCCTGCGTTGTCGAGGGTTGCGCGGGACGCGGTGTTGAACGCAGTGATGCTGCCGGAGGTTGAACGCAGCGTGCTGCTGTCATCGACAGTGAGGGTGCCGGTATTACTGACGCTGTCGCCGAGGGTCAGCGCCTCGGTCATGTCCATCTGCGATCCATTCAACAGGTTGACGGTTTCCCACTGGGTGTAGTGATCTGGCCGGGACACCACGGTGTTGCCAAACGTCAGTACATCATCGCCAGGGCCGCCGTCGAGCAGGGGGTTGCTGCTGGTCAGGTACTCGCTGAGATTGTACAACTGTGCGGTATCGTTGCCATCGGCCATCAACACGCTGCTGCGCACGTAGCCGTTGTTGAGCCAATCAAAGCTGTCGTTACCGAAGCTTGCGCGTATTTCTCCACGAACTTCACCGCCACTGACGGTTATCCGGTCGTCACCGCCACTGACGCTGATGGCGCCACCAATACTGCCGCCCGACACCGTAATAGTGTCCCGGCCGAACCCGGCGACCAGATTGTTGATAATGCTGCCGCCAGAAAGCTCGAAGACGTTATTGTCCAGTTTCATGTCAACCCGGCCGATGCTGCCGCCGGTCATCACTGCCCGGTCGCCATCCTCGAAGGCGCGGAGGATTGTGCCTCCGGTCATCAGAAAGGTGTCCAGCCCGTCACCCTGAGCGAGCGAACCGAGCGTGCCGCCACTCATGACAAAATCGTCGGGGTTCGCGCCCTGGCTGATCTCGCCGGTGATCTCACCGCTTGAAAGGATGAATGTGTCGCTGCCCGCCCCCTGATTGACGTTGCCCAGTATCCGGCCCGACCCCATGTCGATGCTGTCCGCTTGCGCGCCGTAGGTAATGGTGCCGATGACGGTGCCCGTGCCGCCCGCTGGGAATACCAGCGTGTGACGGGTCGTGCTCACGTCGGTAAACGGGCCGCTGTTGCCACTGTCGCAGACCTGAACGGCGTTGCCGGGCGTGGGCGCCAGGTTGCAGGCGCCTTCGGCAGGGTGCGGGAAGATTGCCAGAATGATCACTGGCAGGGCTTTGCGGGTATGGCTCAGAGGATGGCGGCGAATTCTGATGACGGCTCTCCCGGTCATGCGGACAGAGAGGCCATTGAAAAGGGGGGTAAAGCGCCGGACTGCCGCGCAGGTGACGTCGCATTCACGCGGGCGACGGCTGCTTCACGAGCCTGTTTAGAGGCTTGCAACATCAAGTCAAGAACCCATTGGCAGGGCCGTCAAGAACTTGACCGACCGGCGGCTTTATTTCAGCTTTAGCTACTAACTATTGGAACAATAAGCGAAAAGCTTATACCGAAAACCTGCTGTTCAAGCGGTTTTCGCCTGCTGACTGGCCCGGCGTGACAACCAGAGCGTCAGGCCCAGCGCGCATACCGACAGCACTGCCGCATAGAAAAAGATCCAGTCATAACCTTGCCCCAGGGCAATAGCGCCCATCACTGGGCCTGCGATGGCCAGGGCCAGGTCGAAGAACACGGCATAGGCACTCAGGCCTGCGCCACGGCTGGGCGTCGGCACACGTTTGATGGCTTCCACGCCGAGCGCCGGGTACACCAGCGACAGCCCGACACCTGTCAGTCCGGCCCCTGCCAGTGCAAAACCGATGTTGGGCGCGAGCCAGAGCATGACCAGACCGCAAATCTCCACGGCCATGCACAGGATGGCGGCGTTGTATCCACCAAGCCGATTGATGGCACCGATGAACAGCAGGCGGGCGAGGATAAAACACACGCCAAACATGCTTAAACAATAAGCCGCGCCTTGCCAGCCACGGCTCAGGTAGAACAGCGTAATGAACGTGGTCAGCGTGCCATAGCCGATTGACGACAAGGTCAGACCGAGCCCGTACGGTGCGATGCGGCCGAACACCGACCAGTAGGGCAGGCGCTCGCCAGCAATTATGGGCACCGACGGCTTGTTGCGGATCAGCATCAGCGCCAGGCCTGCCATCACTATCAGGGCCAAACCCAGGCTGTTGAAGCCAACCGCGTCGATGACCACCACCCCCAGCGGTGCGCCGATGGCGATTGCGCCATAGGAGGCAATGCCGTTCCAGGAGATCGAGCGGGCCGTGTGTTCTGCACCGACCTTGCCGATGCACCAACTGATGGTGCCAACCCCGATCAGCCCCTGAGACACACCGAGAAACAGCCGCGCCACGATCAGAATCGACAGGCTGAGCGTCGCAAAATCCTCAAGCAGGGTTGCCAGCAGGGTCATGACACCGCTGATACCGATGCCCCACAGCCCGAACACGATGGAGCGTTTGCTGCCCAACGAGTCTGTCGCCCGGCCGGCAAAGGGCCGGCTGAGCAGGGTGGCGAGGTACTGCGAGGCAATGGCCAGGCCGGCAATCAGCGGGCTGAAACCCAACTGATCATGGACGTAACCGGGCAGTACCGCGATAGGCAGACCAATGCACAGGAAGGCGATGAACGTGTAGAAGACGATGGAGACGATTTGCAGGGTAATCGTCGTGGAACCGGGTTGCGCGACAGGCATTGGACTCTTCGCTGGCAGGCGGTGGGAGTGCCTCATCATGGCTCGGGCTGTCGGGAAATGAAAGCAGGCTAACGTTTTTATGCGGACTGTTTATCACGCAGTCGCTGTTATCTGAATATGGTCATAGGATGACTGATCACACCTGTATTTACGCCGCTACTCGTCACACCGCTCATATCACAAGACTCGCCCCACGGATTCACCCCACAACAATAAAAAGGTTCACCATGAGAAAAGTTCTGTTGCTGGCCGCTGCAGTTGGATGTTCGTTCGGTCTGCCTGTGCAGGCATCTACCTTCGCTTATATTTCCAGCCCCGCAGATGGGCTCATCTCCCAATATCGCCTGGATGAGCAGAGCGGGGCGCTTAGCCTGGTCGAACAGACCAAGGCCGGTGATCAGGTCAACCCGATGGCCATTTCGCCGGACGGCAAGGCACTGTTCGCGGCACTTCGTTCCAAGCCTTATCAGGTGCTGAGTTTCAGCATAGAACCTGCAACCGGGCACCTCAAGCCGTTGAGTCAGGCACCCTTGGCGGAGAGTCTGGCGTACCTGTCGACCGATCGCAGCGGGCGCTTCCTGTTCGGTGCCTCGTACGGCGCGGACCTGCTCAGTGTTCAGCCCATCGATGCACAACACCGTCCCAGCGACAGTATCGAAACCTACAAGACCGGCATGCACGCGCATTCGGTACGCACCGATCCGAGCAATCGCTTTGTCTACGCGGGCAATCTGGGGGTTGATCGTGTCTTGCAATACCGGCTTGAGCCCAAGGACGGCAAGCTCGTGCCTATCGGTGAAGGCTTTGTGGCCGTTCCCGAAAATACCGGCCCGCGCCACCTCGCATTCTCGTCCGATGGCCGGTTTCTGTATGTGGTCGGCGAGATGAGCGGCACCGTTACCGCCTTTTCGATCAACGAAAAGAGCGGCGCGTTGAAGCAGGTGAGCCAGGCAGACGGTATTCCCGCACGCCTGAAGCTTGCGCCCGGGCAGGCTCGCGATGCGCGCAACAACGACCTCAAGGATGACCCGACGCCGCGCATCTGGGCCGCAGACATACGCCTCGCACCGGACGGCAAGTGGCTGTTCATCAGTGAGCGCACAACCAGCAGCGTGTCGGTGTTCAAGGTTGATTCGGCCAAAGGCAGTGTGACGTTCGTTGAAAACTACCCGGTCGAGGAAAAACAGCCGCGCAACATTGCCGTATCACCCAACGGGCGCTGGTTACTGGTCAGTGGAGAGAAAAGCGACAAGGTCGGCAGTTACGCCATCGGGGCGAGCGGTGCCCTCAAGCGGGTCAGCGAAGCGCCCTCTGGCAAGGGTGCTCTATGGATTGAAATGCTCAGCCAGCCGGAAAAGTAGGCTGCAATCAAAAAAGCCCTGTCACAGGACAGGGCTTTTTGGGTACTGCAAGCCGGCAAGGCTTAGAACGTAACGCCCTGACTGCGCAGGTAGTCATCGTAGGTGCCGCTGAAGTCGACCACGCCGCTAGGGCTGAGTTCGATGATGCGGGTTGCCAGCGAAGACACGAACTCGCGGTCGTGGCTGACGAAGATCAGCGTGCCGGGGTAGTTCTCCAGCGCCAGGTTCAGCGCTTCGATGGATTCCATGTCCAGGTGGTTGGTAGGTTCATCCATGATCAGCACGTTCGGCTTTTGCAGGATCAGTTTGCCGAACAGCATGCGGCCCTGTTCACCACCGGAAATCACTTTTACCGACTTGAGGATCTCGTCGTTGGAGAACAGCATGCGGCCCAGGGTGCCGCGCACCACTTGCTCGCCGCCCTGAGTCCACTGGCCCATCCAGTCGAACAGGTTGCAGTCGTCTTCGAAGTCGTGAGCGTGGTCCTGAGCGTAATAGCCCAGCTCCGCAGCGTCGGTCCACTTGACAGTGCCGGCATCCGGGGTCAGTTCGTTGACCAGGGTGCGCAGCAGGGTGGTCTTGCCAATACCGTTCGGGCCGATGATCGCAACGCGTTCGCCCGCTTCGACCTGGAAGCTGAAGTCTTTAAAGAGTGTCTTGCCGTCAAAGCCTTTGGCCATGCGATCGACAATGACTGCCTGACGGTGCAGCTTCTTGGTTTGTTCGAAACGGATGAACGGGCTCACACGGCTCGAAGGCTTGACCTCGGCCAGCTGGATCTTGTCGATCGCCTTGGCGCGGGACGTGGCCTGCTTGGCTTTCGAGGCGTTGGCCGAGAAGCGGCTGACGAACGATTGCAGTTCGGAAATCTGCGCTTTCTTCTTGGCGTTATCCGAAAGCAACTGCTCGCGCGACTGGGTCGCTACGGTCATGTACTCGTCGTAGTTGCCCGGGAACAGGCGCAACTCGCCGTAATCCAGGTCAGCCATGTGCGTGCACACGCTGTTCAGGAAGTGACGGTCGTGGGAGATGATGATCATCAGGCTGTTACGCTGGGTCAGGATGTTTTCCAGCCAGCGAATGGTGTTGATGTCCAGGTGGTTGGTCGGTTCGTCGAGCAACAGCACTTCCGGATCGGAGAACAGTGCCTGCGCCAGCAGAACGCGCAGTTTCCAGCCGGGCGACACTTCGCTCATCGGGCCGGTGTGCTGCTCGATGCCGATACCCAGGCCCAGCAGCAGTTCACCGGCACGGGATTCGGCGGTGTAACCGTCCATTTCGGCGAATTCGGTTTCCAGCTCGGCAACGGCCATGCCGTCGTCTTCGCTCATTTCCGGCAGCGAGTAGATGCGGTCGCGCTCGGCCTTGACCTTCCACAGCTCCTCGTGGCCCATGATCACCGTGTCGAGCACAGTGAATTCTTCATAGGCGAACTGATCCTGGCGCAGCTTGCCCAGACGCACGTTCGGCTCCAGCATCACCTGGCCACCCGAAGGCTCGAGATCGCCGCCGAGGATTTTCATGAACGTGGATTTCCCGCAGCCGTTCGCGCCGATCAGGCCGTAACGGTTACCGGCACCAAACTTGACCGAGACGTTCTCGAACAAGGGTTTGGCGCCGAACTGCATCGTGATGTTAGCTGTGGAGATCAATTACTTTACCTATCAATAACTTGGGCAATAACTTGAGGAGCGCTGGTGTCAGCAGGTGTCGTGTCCGAGACCCGACCGGAGCTGTTCAGCTTGCTCCGCCTGAGCATGAGCTGATCCAACGGGCATACGTCTACAGCAACAGCAGTCTGCCGTGACTGCGTTGCCGGGATATGAATGTGGGGGTTCATGCCAGACATTGGCGCGCATTGTCGCATAGGTAGGGCGGCAGGGGTATGGCGGGCAGCGCCGGATTAGCGAGTTTGCGGGGTTACCCGCCACCAGCAGCCCGTCGGGGTGACGCCTCCCGGCATTACTGCGTGTCAAGGGGCGACGCGTTTGTCGGATCGGGGCGGCACAAACAAGATGACTGTTTAATGACCGATTACTGCGTCTCGCACCGTATTGCTACGTGCAGCACGCACTATATGACGCGTTTCATCAATACTTAATCGGGGAATGACTTCATGTGGGACTCGCGAGTTTTCAGACAGATTGAATACCTCGAAATCAGCGCTGACTACATGCTTTGCCATCAATTCCAAAGACGGAAGAATCCGCGATTCGTAGTGCTGATCCAGTCCGCAGGGCGAGCATTTATCGGTAGGCGATTCATAGAAGCGACCGGCAGACTGGTTCAAATCAAAACCGACGAGAAACACTTTCTCGAAACCCAGGTGATAGGACAGTTGCAGTGCCAGGTACATGACCGTACGCGCATCGAAGAAGCCCAGTTCAAGGTTCTTGCTGAAGCCTATGTCTCGGCTTCGGCTGCTCCACAGCGAGAGCTTTCTGACCAGTGCTTCTTCTCTTGAGCAAAGGGCTGCCACTGTCGACGATCTCGGGGATTTCTTCAGCGCATAGGCGCGTCCGGCAGGCTTTGGGAGGCCGGACTGGAACTGGTCTTCCCAGAGACCGACATTTTCGCTGCCGCGCAGGGCGGCGGCAAAGAGTTCGGGTTGCTGATTGGGGAAGTCCCGGTCAGAGCACACATAGAAGAATGGCTTGATGCCGGTTCCGGAAAACATCGAGAACGCACCGTTCATGGTGATCATGGGGACTTCGGAAAACTCCCCGATCGGGAAGTCTTTGGCCGAGCTGCCTGAGCCGATCAGGAAAACCGGGCCTTTGCGGGTAGCTTTGCACCTGCTGAAATCAAGCACGCGCGTCGGGTTCAGGGCGTGGTTTTCGACTGCTTTGCGGCGGTAACCGGTGGCAGTTATAGATTGACTAGTCATGACTACCCTGTGAGCACTAGTGTACTGTTTTCGAAAAAATCAGCCACCAACTAACGGAAAATTCAAATCTTATCAATAGCTTAGCTTGCAGGTTATGGGTAACTTATTTCGAAAA
>NZ_ATDK01000086.1 GCF_000444135.1 Pseudomonas avellanae BPIC 631 | reverse complement strand
AACGAGGCCCTCACGTGCGTCTTTCATCAGGGTCCGAGCGATCAGCTCAAGATGACCGTTTGTAGTACCGCAGTCCTTCACCTTCTTTCAGTCGATCCGGCACATGCAGCGGAGTCAAACAGAAACTATTGGGCTTGTGCTCAATGGGGAAGCCCTTGGTGTCCACGATCACCCGCGACCTCCAACGCAGCTATTCATCAGACCGAGAATAGTTGTTAAGGTAAACGTCAGTATGGCCGCTTGAAAGCGCTGTTGCGTAGTAATCTTCGAATGATCGGTATGCTGGCACGATTCCGCCGCCGTAGTCGTGTGCGGCGTACCACATCGACGGATTCCCGTAGCCTAGTGATTCTATGACAGGTCGAGCCTCCGTAAAATATTTGACCATGTCTTCGATCGTTCCATACTCTGCTCTTTCGGTGTTATGAGCCGCGCGCCGCTGACCTATTCGTCCCTGCTGGAAACTGGAACGGATCTCCGCAATTTCATTGGCCCGGCTCAGGTTTGAGAGTTCAACCAATAATATATTGAGAGATTGATAGTGACGTCCTTGAACGTTGCTTGCTGTTGTCTCTGTCAAGGCAATAGACCGAGTTGCCGGTATTGTTGCGGCATGCCCAAAGGAATGGCCGATCTCACTGTCTGGCACGATCCTTATCGTGACACCACCTTCGCCCGCAACTGCGTTCATTCTTTTTCTAAAAGTGCTTGATGCCTTGTAAATTTCTTCTGCCATTGTCAGCAGATGGTCGATGCGCGGATCTTCGTCAGGATTTCTTACTTGCGCAATAACATTGCGCCAGCTGGTATCCGTGGTCCTGTAAAGCGGCGTTTCCGAGTTCAGACCTAGGTTTCGCATTGGGTCAAAGCGATCAAGAAAATCATCTCGTGCCTCAGCGGAAAGTTGATACACCGAGGTTAGGCCTTGACCGCCTACACTGTGCACCGGTGTGGACGAACCCGATACATGTCGAGGGCTTACTGGCGGACTATATACATAATGGGAGCCGGAAGTACCACAAATATTACCCATAAACAACACCCCTCAATTAAAATCGAACATTTTTTTAATTTCAGCTGCTACGCCTAGCAAGTTCTCAAACACCTCTCGCATCTGGACGTTATCAACCTCCAGCAAAGGGGTACGCGCATGTAGCTCTCCAATTTTTTTGCTATTCAAACCCAGTGTAAAGAAAGGCTTTCTAAAACTGAAACTGTTGAGATAAAGTATACTAATCAACGTATCGGCATCAGTTTTATGGAGCTGACCGATTTCGGCCACGAAATACACCCAGCGAAATTTGTCTTGGTAAATTTTGATTGAGACGCCGGTATTAAATTCAAAACAATAAATTTCGTGCTCATGTTTCTTCTCAGGAAAACTAGGCATGCCATAGTCTTTTGCGAGCCCATCGATTAAGCGGTCGAATG
Source organism: Pseudomonas avellanae BPIC 631 (assembly GCF_000444135.1). Taxonomy (GTDB): domain Bacteria; phylum Pseudomonadota; class Gammaproteobacteria; order Pseudomonadales; family Pseudomonadaceae; genus Aquipseudomonas; species Aquipseudomonas avellanae. The sequence continues at coordinate 2,444 of NZ_ATDK01000086.1, read as the reverse complement.
AATTTTTCATGGGGTCCCCTTAGATATTGAGCCAGCTGAGTGGTACGACACCCTATTGAAGTTCCACCAACTGTTCCTGTATAGGTGGTGTAAGCCGGAACCCCAGAAAATTCCGTCGGAAAACGTCACCTGAGCGGTTCACGGCTGCTTTTGCTATCCGACACGGTTTTCCGTACATGTTTTGGCCGCTCAATCAAACAGTTTTCGGCTTGGCGACGTCGCAGCTGGAAAATAACTGTTTGGCGTCAATCCGCACCAGTAGTGGCTTCCCGCCCATGACGGAAATTTCTGGGATTCCGGCTTACAACCCCGTATAGGAATTATTGAAATTCCTATACATGAACCTGCCGTCAGACGGTCGCCTGACGGTCCTTCAGGCGACTTTCAACGTACTCCCGAGCTTGTCGTTCGAGTTGATCGGTATGACGCGCGAGTTGCTTCTCTGCTTTGCGCATCTCCTTGAGACCCCACTTCTGCACAAGGCGGTCGTAGATTGATCCAGCTTCTGGAGAATCGTAAATTGGCTGAACGTTGAGTATCTGCATCATCCCTTTCGTACTCTCAGACCGTGTATTCATCACAATCTGGGTGTTGTGTGAATCAATAACTTGCATGCCTGCTGACTCGTAAAATGGCACTTTTTTGATCGTGCACGTCAGCTCAGTGTGGGGGTACAACCCGATCAGCGCGCTCATCAATTCACGACCTATACCACGGCATCGATGTGACTGCCTCACACACATGTAATTGACTCCGCAAGCCTCGGGATGAGTAGCCACAGGCAAGTACAGAACAAAACCGGTCACAACCTCTGTCTCTACCTCATCAAATGCCACTAAAAGCTCTACGGGTTTGCCTGGCTCTTCTGAGATTCGACTCAGATATACGCCCACCTCTGTAGGCAGAGCCCAACGAAAAACCTCATACATGAGATTGCTTGGCAGCACCGAATTCAAGCTCAGCTCAGTAACGTTGTCGGTGACCAACTGGATAACCTGGTCACCAACGCCATACGGAATGGGATGTGTGTCGTATCGGGTAATAATCATTATGAAACCTTGGGATAACGTGTAAGGGGGCTAATCCAAACCGCCGAAAACTCCGTCGGAAACGTCGACAGAGTGGTTCCCGACTATCACGGTTTCCCGTGTACATTTTGACCCCTCATTCAGGCCGTTTTTCGCTTGGCGGCATTACTGCCGGGAAACAAATGTTTGGCGTCAATCCGCACCATTACTGGCTTTCCGCGCATGACGGAAATTTCGGCGGTTCCGGCTTACAACCCCTTGTTGATCGAGTCGTTCAGCACTTTGGCCGGGACGAACTTGATGGCTTTCTTGGCAGCGATTTCGATAGCGGCACCAGTCGAAGGGTTGCGGCCAGTGCGTGCTGGACGCTCTGACACTTTCAGTTTGCCGATGCCCGGTAGAGTGATTTCTGCACCGCTTTCCAGTTGGTCGGCAACGATCTGTCCCAATTGCTCAAGAGCCTTACGCGCGGTGGTTTTTGGCGCATCGATAGCTTCTGCAATACCGGCAACCAATTGGTCTTTCGTCAAAGCCATGGTGGTGTTCCTTCCCTATCAAATTCATTTGGATTGCAGAGTAAGGGGTCAGCTTGGGGCAGGCAAGAGCCCAGCTCTCCAGTAGCAGCCCCCATTGATCGCGAAATGTAGAGACACGAACCAGGCTTGAGTTCGGCCCGAACACTAACTGACTGTGTGCTTGCGCGTATCCAGCGCAAGATTGTGAAGGCTGCACACACTTAATTCATACGCTCACTCCCCATCATGAACCATCCTCATGTTCTGTTTTTAAGGACACTACGGCTTGCGGCCCCTGCGGGACCGCAGATATCTGATGTACAGCATATGACACCCCCTGGTCGCGATCCGTCAGGGCCTGTTTTTTCAGGCACTGAACGGCCTCTCGGGGTGCCGCTTGGTCGCCCGGGGTTACCGTTGGCATCGCGTCTGCGCTCACCTTGAGCACACTCACAGTGGCAGGCTTGGTCACCTCAGACAGGATGTGTGCGTACCTGGCCACCGTGCTCGCAGAAACGCCGGCGAGTGCTGCAATCGCAGATCGCACCAGTGCCTTGCCCTGGTCTTGGAGCTGACGGCACGCGGCGCGTATCTTCGATTCTGTGGCTTTGTGCCGCAGTTCATGGGTGCGCTTGGCCGCCAGGCTCTGCCGTTCGGTGAGCGACAAGCTGCCATCGAGCTGCATGGCCCCTCGGTGGCAACGGCGATCACCGGTGTAGCGATCCCACGTCCAGCGGCCTACGGATTTGACCGTGGCGCGTATCGACGACAGCGGTAGGTTTTCCGAAAACCCCTGCTTTAGAAAGCTGTTGTGGTTGTAGGCATATGCATCGAGCGAGCGCATGAACGACTCAAACGAACCCAGCTCGCGCTCGCGATTGACGATGCTGTACGCAAAATA
>NZ_ATDK01000085.1 GCF_000444135.1 Pseudomonas avellanae BPIC 631 | reverse complement strand
TGGCCAAACTGGATCGTGATGCGTTCTTCAATGCTGAGTTCATGATATGACATAGGTTCACCGTACCGGATTGGTCAGGTGTTGCGCTCAGTTTTTGCCGCCGCCTATTCATAAGCCCTTCAAAGTTAGGCGATATTCCGCAGCGTGCTGTAGCCATCTCCTACAGTTACAGAGTGTAGGGGCGGCTGGATATATAGTCTTGAATCCTGTTTTATACATCGAAGCATTTATTTGTTTTTTAATATTTCTTTCGGTGTTTTAAATTCAATGATTCGAGGTGGTTGTGATGATATTACGAGGTGTTGAGCGAGAGGTTAAAGCTTTACAGCGGGAGGTGGAAATACGCCATGATCCTTTTGTCGAGGATTTCAATATGACGCTGGCGCAGCCTCACTCGAAATCGGTTCGGCTCAATGGTCTGGCAACGTGCCTGCGGCTGGAGAACGTCTATTGGAATATTCTGACAGGCATCGCAACTTCCAATGAATGTTCCGTCAATGCGGTGTTGTCCTACATCGATAGGGAAGTTCACTTGCGTTACGGCGGGGTAAAAAATTTCAGTGGCCTGATTCGTGTTGTCTGCGTTGCGCACCTGTTGAAAGGCGATCGCCTGGAAAATTCCCACGCCTAGCTCGACCTCCTCCTTATTCTGCGGGCTCGCTTCGGCGTGCCTGCTTCTCCCCTCAGCGCGCAGTGCCGGGCTGTATGGGGCGGTCACGAACTTATCCGGACGGGATAGGTTCGTTCGGCTGCACGCTGGCAATTAACTCTATATAATCCCCCGTCTTGCTAGCGGGCGTGACTCTGCATGGGCCAGGGCTGGCTTGAGCCTTGTGCCGGTGTCTTGTGCCACCGAGCGCAAGCCAGGAGCGAAAGCGCCACCGAATTCGAATTACGAGAAGTGAAAACACCATCATGATGCGCAGCCATTATTGCGGCCAACTGAACGAGAGTCTGGAAGGCCAGGAAATTACCCTTTGCGGATGGGTCCACCGTCGTCGTGACCACGGGGGCGTTATCTTCCTCGATATACGCGACCGTGAAGGCATGGCTCAGGTAGTGTTCGACCCCGATCGTGCAGACAGTTTCGCTGCCGCCGACCGCGTGCGCAGCGAGTACGTGGTCAAGGTCGTCGGCAAGGTCCGCGCCCGTCCGGCAGGTGCCGTCAACGCCAACATGGCATCCGGTGCCATCGAGGTGCTGGGCTACGAGCTCGAAGTACTGAACGAGTCCGAAACTCCGCCGTTTCCGCTGAACGAATACTCCGATGTCGGCGAAGAAACGCGCCTGCGTTATCGCTTCATCGATCTGCGTCGTCCGGAAATGGCTGAAAAGCTGCGTCTGCGTTCGCGTATCACCACCAGCATCCGTCGTTATCTGGATGAAAACGGCTTCCTCGATGTCGAGACGCCGATCCTGACTCGCGCCACGCCGGAAGGTGCTCGCGACTACCTGGTTCCAAGCCGCACACACCCGGGCAGCTTCTTCGCCCTGCCGCAATCGCCTCAGTTGTTCAAGCAACTGTTGATGGTGGCCGGCTTCGACCGCTACTACCAGATCGCCAAGTGCTTCCGCGACGAAGACCTGCGTGCTGACCGTCAACCGGAATTCACCCAGATCGACATCGAGACCAGCTTCCTCAACGAGGAAGACATCATTGGTCTGACCGAGAAGATGGTTCGCCAGTTGTTCAAGGAAGTTCTGGACCTGGAGTTCGGTGATTTCCCGCACATGACCTTCGAAGAGGCCATGCGTCGCTACGGTTCCGACAAGCCGGACCTGCGCAACCCGCTGCAACTGGTAGACGTCGCCGATCAGCTCAACGCTGTGGAATTCAAGGTGTTCAGCGGTCCGGCCAACGATCCGAAAGGGCGTGTTGCCGCACTGCGTGTGCCGGGCGCTGCCAGCATGGCACGCAGCCAGATCGACGATTACACCAAGTTCGTCAGTATCTACGGCGCCAAAGGTCTGGCCTACATCAAGGTCAACGAACGCGCGAAAGGGCCTGAAGGCTTGCAGTCGCCGATCGTCAAGTTCATCCCTGAAGAAAACCTGAACGTCATCCTTGATCGCGTGGGTGCGGTCGATGGCGATATCGTTTTCTTCGGTGCGGACAAATTCAAGGTCGTCAGCGAAGCCCTCGGCGCGCTGCGTATCAAGATCGGTAACGACCTCAAGCTGCACACCTGCGAATGGGCACCGATGTGGGTCGTCGACTTCCCGATGTTCGAAGAAAACGACGACGGCAGCTTCTCGGCGTTGCACCACCCCTTCACGGCACCCAAGTGCACGCCCGAAGAGCTGGAAGCCAACCCTGCCACGGCGCTTTCCCGTGCCTACGACATGGTGCTCAACGGCACCGAACTGGGTGGCGGTTCGATCCGTATCCATCGTAAGGAAATGCAACAGGCGGTGTTCCGTCTGCTGGGCATTGCCGAAGACGAGCAGCAAGAGAAGTTTGGCTTCCTGCTTGATGCGTTGAAATACGGCGCGCCACCGCACGGCGGTCTGGCGTTCGGTCTGGACCGTCTGGTCATGCTGATGACCGGCGCGCAATCGATTCGTGAAGTCATCGCCTTCCCGAAAACCCAGAGCGCGGCCGATGTCATGACCCAGGCGCCTGGCGTTGTCGATGCCAAGGCGTTGCGTGAGCTGCACATCCGTCTGCGCGAGCAGCCAAAGGCCGAGTGATGCCGGACAGGGCGTATCGTCGATACGCCCTGTATTACCCTTATTGAGTGAAGCTTTTTGCCCGGTTGTTCGGGGCGAAAGGTGAAGGTGTTTCAAAAAGAATCTGGAGCGGAAAATGGCAGGTCATTCTAAGTGGGCGAACATCAAGCACCGCAAAGAGCGTCAGGATGCCAAAAAAGGCAAGATTTTCACCAAATGGATTCGTGAGCTGACCGTTGCTGCGCGTCAGGGTGGTGGCGATCCGGGTTCCAATCCGCGTCTGCGTCTGGCGCTGGACAAGGCGCTTGGTGCGAACATGACCCGTGACACCATTGATCGCGCCGTGGCGCGTGGCGTGGGTGCATCAGACGGCGACGATGTCGAAGAGCTGGGTTACGAGGGCTACGGCCCGGGCGGCGTGGCGGTCATGGTCGAAACCATGACCGACAACCGCAACCGTACCGCAGCGGCGGTTCGCCATGCGTTCACCAAGTGCGGTGGTAATCTTGGCACCGACGGCTCTGTTGCCTACCTGTTCGATCGCAAGGGCCAGATTTCCTTTGCTGCCGGCGTCGATGAGGACTCTCTGATCGAGGCCGCGATGGAGGCCGATGCCGATGATGTCGTGACCAACGACGACGGCTCGATCGACGTCTTCACGTCGTTCTCCGGGTTCTACGCGGTGCGTAACGCTTTGGAGGCAGCCGGTTTCAAGGCTGCAGATGCAGAAATCGTCATGTTGCCGACTACCAGTGCTGTGCTCGATCTGGAAACCGCTGAAAAAGTCCTCAAGCTGATCGACATGCTTGAAGACCTGGATGACGTGCAGAACGTGTATTCAAATGCGGAAATCCCTGACGAAGTCATGGAGCAACTGGGCTGATCGCCGACAGGTATCATCGTGTCAGAAGCCGGGGGAACGACGCTGCGCGCATCACGCAGCTATCGGCCTCCGGCTTCTGCCTTTATGCTGCACCCATTGTGTTGCGTGACCTTCTCAAGCTGCAGGCGTTATGACTCTTATTCTTGGTATCGACCCCGGTTCGCGAATTACCGGCTATGGCGTGGTGCGTGACACCGGGCGTGGCTGCGTTTATGTCGCTTCGGGGTGTATTCGCACCGGCAGTGGCGAGCTGCATGAGCGTTTGCAGATCGTCTATCGTGGTGTGCGTGAGGTCATCAAGACCTACGGGCCCGTGACGATGGGCATCGAAAAGGTGTTCATGGCGCGCAATGCTGACTCAGCGCTGAAGCTGGGGCAGGCCAGGGGCGCGGCCATTGTGGCGGGTGCCGAAGAAGCACTGGAAATCGCCGAGTACACGGCCACTCAGGTCAAACAGGCGGTGGCCGGGACAGGTGGAGCCAATAAAGAGCAGGTAATGATGATGGTCATGCATCTGCTCAAACTGACCCAGAAGCCGCAAATCGATGCGTCCGATGCCCTTGCCATCGCGTTGTGTCACGCACACACGCGTTCCAGTCTGATTCCCCACGGGCTGGGCACGGCGCGCAGTCGTGGCGGTCGGTTAAGGCTCTGACTGCATCATTCGCACGCATATTTTTACTTGCAGGCCGGTTACTCCTGTGATGATTGTATTCAACTTCTTCTTCGCGCAAGCGACAGGCAACACGAAAGGATCTGAAACGTGATTGGACGTTTACGCGGCGCCATTGCCGAAAAACAGCCTCCGCACCTGGTGTTGGATGTCAACGGCGTCGGCTATGAGCTGGAAGTGCCGATGACGACGCTGTACAGGCTGCCGCATGTCGGCGAGATCGTGACCTTGCACACCCATCTGGTGGTTCGCGAGGACGCGCATCTGCTGTATGGCTTCTACGAAAAACGCGAGCGTGAGCTGTTTCGTGAGCTGATCCGTCTGAACGGCGTCGGGCCGAAACTGGCGCTGGCATTGATGTCCGGCCTGGAAGTCGATGAGCTGGTGCGCTGCGTTCAGGCTCAGGATACGTCGGCGCTGACCCGTATCCCCGGCGTCGGCAAGAAGACTGCCGAACGTCTGCTGGTCGAGCTCAAGGATCGTTTCAAGGCCTGGGAGAGCTTGCCAGGCACTTTTACACTGGTTTCCAATGGTCCGAATCACGCAGAACCTGTGGCGTCTGCCGAGTCCGATGCGGTCAGTGCGCTGATTTCGCTGGGCTATAAACCTCAGGAGGCGAGCAAGGCCGTCTCCGCGATCAAGGAAAAAGACTTGAGCAGTGCAGATCTGATTCGCCGTGCGTTGAAGGGGATGGGTTAAGTGATAGATGCCGACCGCCTGATAACCGCCGTTGGCGGCCGTGATCGTGATGAGCAGCTGGATCGTGCGATTCGCCCGCTGAGCCTTGCGGACTATATCGGCCAGCCCACCGTGCGCGAGCAGATGGAGCTGTTCATCCAGGCTGCCCGAGGCCGCAGCGAGGCGCTGGACCACACGCTGATCTTCGGCCCGCCCGGTCTGGGCAAGACGACCCTGGCCAATATCATCGCCCAGGAAATGGGCGTGTCGATCAAGAGCACCTCCGGCCCGGTGCTGGAGCGGCCCGGTGATCTGGCGGCAATCCTGACCAATCTTGAACCGAACGATGTGCTGTTCATCGACGAGATTCATCGGTTGTCACCGATTGTCGAGGAAGTGCTGTATCCGGCTATGGAAGACTTCCAGCTCGACATCATGATCGGCGAAGGCCCTGCGGCGCGTTCAATCAAGCTCGATCTGCCGCCGTTTACTCTGGTGGGCGCGACCACCCGCGCAGGCATGCTGACCAACCCGCTGCGCGACCGCTTCGGGATTGTGCAGCGTCTGGAGTTCTACAATATTGCCGATCTTTCGACAATCGTGGCGCGTTCGGCAGGCATTCTGGGGCTGGTCATCGAGCCCGAAGGGGCGTTCGAGATCGCCAGACGCGCCCGTGGTACGCCGCGTATAGCCAACCGTTTGTTGCGCCGCGTGCGGGACTTCGCCCAAGTGCGTGGTAATGGTCAGATAAGTCGACAGACAGCCGACAAGGCGCTGAACCTGCTGGATGTCGACGAGCACGGCTTTGATCATCAGGACAGGCGTCTGCTGCTGACCATGATCGAGAAGTTTGACGGCGGGCCTGTCGGTGTCGACAGCCTCGCGGCCGCGATCAGTGAAGAGCGTCACACAATTGAAGACGTACTGGAGCCCTATTTGATCCAGCAAGGCTATATCATGCGCACACCTCGCGGACGCGTGGTCACCCGTCATGCGTATCTGCATTTCGGGCTGAACATTCCGGCAAGGATGGGCGAGATGCCGGTCGCAGGTGAATTTGTCGACGATGCCGCGGATTTATAGCAATGGTTTGCAATTTATTTGCAGTTGGCGTGGTCACATTGCCAGTTCTACTGCCATTACCGCTCACCGAGTGGCAAATCGTTGAAAAACAGTTGCCTGACCCGATTGGCAACCCGAGGAGTAAGCACTAGAGTATGCGCGCGCAAAACGGGGTTCAGTCGTTCGCACATCGCTGTCGCGTTTATTACGAGGACACCGATGCAGGCGGCATCGTCTACTACGTCAATTATCTGAAATTCATGGAGCGGGCTCGTACCGAGCGGCTACGGGAATTGGGTTTTGCCCAATCCGAACTGGCGCAGGAAAACCTTTTATTTGTCGTGCATTCCAGTGAGGCCCGTTATCACAAGCCTGCGCGGCTGGATGACGAGTTGCTCGTCAGTGCACAAGTAACCGAATTGAACCGTGCCAGCCTGCGCTTTCAACAGCAGATCAGGCGGGCGTCGGATGCAACGCTGCTCTGTGAAGGGCAGTTTCTGGTGGCGTGTGTACGCGCCGATAGTTTCAAACCCCGGGCCATTCCCGAAGCTCTGCGAGCGGCCTTTGCCGACCAGGGCGGCGCGGGCATACATTCAGAGCAGGAGATAAAGCGTGGAAGCTAACGTCGTCGACCATTCCTCCATGTGGAGTTTGGTCAGCAATGCCAGCATTGTTGTTCAGTTGGTGATGCTGATTCTGGTGGCCGCTTCGGTCACCTCGTGGATCGTGATTTTTCAGCGCAGCAATATGCTGCGTGCAGGTCGGCGAGCACTGGACAGCTTCGAAGAGCGCTTCTGGTCGGGTATCGACCTGTCCAAGCTGTACCGTCAGGCAGGTAGCAATCCTGATCCTGATTCGGGCGTCGAGCAGATTTTCCGTGCCGGTTTCAAGGAATTCTCCCGTCTGCGTCAGCAGTCCGGCGTTGATCCTGATGCGGTCATGGAAGGCGTGGCGCGTGCCATGCGCGTAGCCATTTCCCGCGAGGAAGAAAAGCTCGAAGCAGGCCTGCCTTATCTGGCGACCGTGGGTTCTACCAGCCCTTACGTCGGTCTGTTCGGTACGGTCTGGGGGATCATGAACTCCTTCCGCGGCCTGGCAACTGCCCAACAGGCAACATTGGCCACCGTAGCGCCAGGTATTGCCGAAGCACTGATTGCAACGGCCATCGGCCTGTTCGCAGCCATCCCGGCCGTTATCGCCTACAACCGTTTCGCCGCGCGCAGTGAGACCTTGATCAGCCGTTACTACACGTTCGCTGACGAGTTCCAGGCCATCCTGCACCGTAAAGTGCACACCAGCGAAGAGTGAACAGGTAATTCCCCATGGCTTTAATCGCTCGAGATCGTCGCAGAAAACGCAAGCCGGTCGCCGAAATGAACGTAGTGCCCTACATCGACGTGATGCTGGTGCTGCTCGTGATTTTCATGGTGACGGCTCCCATGATCAACCAGGGCGTGAAAGTCGATTTGCCCAAGGTCTCCAGCGAGGCTTTGCCGCAAGACAACAACAATCAGGTCCTGACCATTTCGATCAAGGCTGACAAGACCTATTACTGGAACCTTGGCAGCGAAGTCGATACCGACAAGCAGATGGACAAGGCAATGACCCTGCCGCAACTGACCGCCGCCGTGACCAAGATCGTCGCTGCCGGTCGTGACGCAGGCAAGCAGACGCAGGTTTTCATTCGTGGTGACAAGACCGTCGATTATGGCTCGGTCATGGGCACGATGGGCGGGCTGCAGAAGGCTGGTGTCGGGAATGTTGGTTTGATTACCGAGGCACCCTGATGCAGCCGATTCGAGAGCCGTCCGCCTCGGAAAGCTTCTTCTGGCCCAGTGTCTGGGCCGTGGCCCTGCATATCCTGATTTTCGGCATGCTGTTCGTCAGTTTTGCCATGACTCCGGATCTGCCTGAAGCCAAGCCTATCGTTCAGGCAACGCTCTATCAGCTCAAGTCCAAGAGCCAGGCCACTACCCAGACCAACCAGAAGATTGCCGGTGAGGCGAAGAAAACCGCTGCGCGACAAACTGAAGTCGAACAGCTGGAACAGAAAAAGATCGAGCAGCTCAAACAGGAAGCTGTAAAAGCTGCGGAACAAAAGAAAGAAGAGTCGGCTCAAAAAGCCGAAGAGCAGAAAGCCGCCGACGAAGCCAAGAAAGCTGAGCAGAAGGCAGAAGAGGCCAAAAAGGCTGATGATGCCAAGAAAGCTGACGAGGCCAAGAAGGTTGCTGACGCTAAAAAGGTTGAAGAAAAACAATTGGCTGACATAGCCAAGAAGAAGGCCGAAGACGAGGCGAAGAAAAAAGCCGAGGAAGACGCCAAGAAAGCTGCTGCCGAGGAAGCCAAGAAGCAGGCTGCTGATGAGGCCAAGAAAAAGGCCGCAGAAGACGCAAAGAAAAAGGCTGCCGAGGACGCGAAGAAAAAAGCCGCTGCAGATTCCGCCAAGAAGGCGCAGGAAGCAGCTCGCAAATCCGCTGAAGACAAGAAGGCGCAGGCATTGGCCGATTTGCTTTCCGATAAACCGGAACGGCAACAGGCTTTGGCTGACGAACGGGGCGATGAAACGGCTGGCAGTTTCGATGACCTGATTCGTGTTCGGGCGTCCGAGGGCTGGAGTCGTCCACCATCGGCACGTAACAACATGTCGGTAACGTTGCAGATCGGAATGTTGCCGGACGGTACGATTGCTTCCGTATCGATTGCCAAGTCCAGTGGAGACGGGCCGTTTGACAGCTCTGCAGTTGCAGCGGTGAAGAACATTGGACGTTTGACAGAAATGCAGGGTCTGAAGCCGGCTGACTTCGCTCCCTATCGTTCATTCAAGATGACATTCACACCTGGAGATCTAGCCTTGTGATCAACCTTTTTCGAGGACTGCTCGTCGTTCTCTGTTTCGCCTCCGGTATGGTGGCGGCAGAAGAAAAGAACATTCTGGTCACCAGCGGCAGTGACCGCGCGGCTCCAATTGCTGTTGTGCCATTCGGTTGGCAGGGCGGTAACGTGCTGCCGGAAGACATGGCAGAGATAATCAGCAACGACCTGCGCAACTCCGGTTACTACGCGCCGATTCCAAAGCAGAACATGATCAGCTTGCCGACTCAGGCCAGCGAAGTCATTTTCCGTGACTGGAAAGCGCTGGGTGCGCAGTACGTCATGGTCGGCAACATCACGCCGGCTGGTGGACGTCTGCAGATTCAGTACGCGTTGTTCAACGTGGCCACTGAGCAGCAGGTCCTGACCGGTAACGTGTCCGGCACCAACGATCAATTGCGGGACATGGCGCATTACATTGCCGACCAGTCGTTCGAGAAACTCACCGGTATCAAAGGTGCGTTCTCTACCCGCATGCTGTACGTGACTGCCGAACGTTTTTCGGAAAACAACACCCGTTACACGCTGCAGCGTTCGGATTACGACGGTGCTCGTGCGGTAACCCTGTTGCAATCCCGTGAGCCGATCCTGTCGCCGCGTTTCGCGCCAGATGGCAAACGTATCGCCTACGTGTCGTTTGAGCAGAAGCGTCCGCGCATCTTTGTTCAGCATATCGATACCGGTCGTCGCGAGCAGATCACCAACTTCGAAGGCCTGAACGGTGCACCTGCGTGGTCGCCGGATGGCAGCAAGCTGGCGTTCGTACTGTCCAAGGACGGTAACCCGGAAATCTACGTCATCAATCTGGCTTCGCGTCAGTTGAGCCGCGTAACCAATGATTCTTCGATTGATACTGAACCTTTCTTCGGCAAGGACGGGTCTACGCTATACTTCACGTCGGACCGTGGCGGCAAGCCACAGATCTACAAGACAAACATCAATGGCGGCGGTGCCGAACGTGTAACGTTTGTGGGTAACTACAACGCCAACCCGAAATTGTCAGCCGATGAAAAGACGCTGGTAATGATTCACAGGCAGGACGGCTTCACTAATTTCAAGGTAGCAGTGCAGGATTTGGCCCGCGGTAGCGTAAAAATCCTCACAGATAGCAACCTTGATGAGTCGCCTACTGTTGCGCCCAACGGCACCATGGTAATCTACGCCACCCGCCAGCAGGGCCGGGGAGTCTTGATGCTCGTGTCCATTAACGGACGCGTAAGGCTCCCGCTTCCTACCGCTCAAGGCGAAGTCAGAGAACCTTCCTGGTCCCCTTACCTGAACTGACGCGGCGCTACACGATTTGCTTAACACACTGGGGTTCATTAGGAGTTTCAAGATGGAAATGCTGAAGTTTGGTAAATTTGCTGCGCTGGCTCTGGCCATGGCTGTAGCTGTAGGTTGCTCGTCCAAAGGCGGCGACAATGCCGGTGCAGGCGGTGCTGTTGACCCTAACGCTGGTTACGGCGCCAACACCGGTGCGGTTGACGGCTCCCTGAGCGAAGAAGCTGCTCTGCGCGCAATCACCACCTTCTACTTCGAATACGACAGTTCGGACCTGAAGCCAGAAGCCATGCGCTCCCTGGACGTGCACGCCAAAGACCTGAAAGCTAACGGCGCTCGCGTTGTTCTGGAAGGCAACACCGACGAACGTGGTACTCGCGAGTACAACATGGCACTGGGCGAGCGTCGTGCGAAAGCCGTTCAACGCTATCTGGTTCTGCAAGGTGTTTCCCCAGCTCAGCTGGAACTGGTTTCCTACGGCGAAGAGCGTCCAGTTGCTACCGGCAACGACGAGCAGTCCTGGGCTCAAAACCGTCGCGTCGAACTGCGTAAGTAATTTGACATGCGAACGTGCCGACGTGCTCTAACCGTTTTGGCCCTCGCCCTTCCGCTTTCAGCGTTGGGTGCGGCACCTGTGGTCGATAACAATTCTGGCTCTGGCAGCAGCAGTTATCCGCCAGCGGGTTATGGCACGTCCGGCGCCTATGCCGGGGGAGGGGTTACGGCCCCTGCCTCGGCACAAGGTCAGCTGTTCATGCAATTGCAGCAAATGCAGGACGAAATTGCGCGTTTGCGCGGTGTTGTCGAGGTCCAGCAGAACGATATCCAGCGCATGAAGCAAGAAGCTCTGGAGCGTTATCAGGAACTCGATCAACGTATAGCCAGTGGCGCAGCCGCTCCGGCTACCAATAATTCTCAACCTTCTGGTGGCGCTATCGACGCCAGTGGGACGCCTGCGGTTTCAGCGGCTCAGCAGGCACCGGCAGCAGGCACCGAGCCTCCTGATCCGGCGAAGGAAAAGCTCTATTACGAAGCGGCCTTCGATTTGATCAAGGCAAAGGATTTCGACAAGGCCAGTCAGGCCTTCACCGCTTTCCTGCGCAAGTACCCGAACAGTTCATACGCGGGCAATGCCCAGTATTGGCTGGGCGAAGTGAATCTGGCCAAAGGCGACCTTCAGGGTGCCGGTCAGGCGTTCGCCAAAGTCAGCCAACAGTACCCCAAGCATGCCAAGGTGCCTGACTCGCTGTACAAGCTGGCTGATGTCGAGCGTCGTCTGGGTCATACCGACAAGGTCAAAGGCATATTGCAGCAGGTTGTCGCCCAGTATCCGGGCACTTCAGCTGCACAGTTGGCGCAACGAGATCTTCAGCGCCTCTGATGTTCTGACCCGCTGATCAAGAAAGCCGCGCTAGTCGCGGCTTTTTTCGTTAGAATCTCGCACCCGAAATTCCGGTACACCTTACGCTTTTCCGAATTCTGCGATTGCAGGGTTCCTTGAAGTGCCTGACGGAGGCGGACGGCCTGTTTAGCTGTTACGCCCGTGGCTGATATGCAAGAAACATTACGCATCACCGAAATCTTTCACTCGTTGCAGGGTGAAACCCGTACGGCTGGCCTGCCCACCGTATTTGTTCGCCTGACCGGCTGCCCATTGCGCTGCCAGTATTGCGACAGTGCCTACGCGTTCAGTGGTGGCACCATTCAGACGCTGGATGACATCCTCGGGCAAGTCGCGTCCTATCGTCCCCGCTACGTCTGTGTAACCGGCGGCGAGCCGCTTGCCCAGCCCAACGCCATTCCATTGCTCAAGCGTCTTTGTGATGCGGGCTACGAAGTGTCGCTGGAGACCAGTGGTGCATTGGATATCTCGGCAGTGGACCCTCGTGTCAGCCGCGTCGTCGATCTAAAGACCCCAGGGTCGAAGGAAGTCGCACGCAACCGCTACGAAAACATGGCGTTGCTGACGCCGAACGATCAGGTCAAGTTCGTAATTTGCTCGCGCGAGGATTATGACTGGGCGGTTTCCAAGCTGATCCAGTACGGCCTCGATCGCCGTGCTGGCGAAGTGCTGTTCTCTGCCAGCCATCACGAGCTTAAAGGCCGCGACCTGGCAGACTGGATCGTGGCCGACAATCTGCCGGTACGCCTGCAGATGCAGTTGCATAAAATTCTTTGGGATGACGAGCCGGGGCGCTGACATGAGTGAATTGACCAATACTGAAAAAAGAGCCGTAATCCTGCTGTCCGGCGGCCTCGACTCCGCGACCGTAGTCGCCATGGCCCGCGCAGAAGGTTACGCCTGCTACACCATGAGCTTCGACTACGGCCAGCGTCATCGCGCCGAGCTGGATGCCGCAGCCCGCGTTGCCCGCGATCTGGGTGCGGTCGAACACAAGGTCATTGGCCTGAACCTCAACGGCATTGGCGGCTCGGCACTGACTGACAGCTCCATTGCCGTGCCTGAGTCGCCCTCTGAGGGCATTCCGGTGACCTACGTACCGGCACGCAACACCGTCTTCCTGTCGCTGGCGCTGGGCTGGGCCGAAGTGCTCGGTGCGCGGGACATCTTCATCGGCGTCAATGCGGTGGACTACTCCGGCTACCCGGATTGCCGTCCCGAGTTCGTCGAGTCTTTCGAGCGCATGGCCAACCTGGCGACCAAGGCCGGTGTTGAAGGGCAGGGCTTCACAATCAGGGCGCCACTGCAGAACCTGAGCAAGTCCGACATCGTCAAGGCGGGCACTGCGTTGGGTGTCGACTACGCGCTGACGGTTTCCTGCTATCAGGCCGACGATCAGGGCCGCGCCTGTGGCAAATGCGACAGCTGCCGCCTGCGCGCAGAGGGCTTCACAGCCGCCGGCATGGCAGACCCGACACGTTATTTTTAAAGTTTTTCAAAAAAAGGTGTTGAATTACTGATAGAAATCAGTAATATACGCGCCACGCAACAGAGGGTCGTTAGCTCAGTTGGTAGAGCAGTTGGCTTTTAACCAATTGGTCGTAGGTTCGAATCCCACACGACCCACCATTTTGGGCTTCAAGCTTAACCTTGGAGCCGAATCTTAAAGATCTGATGCCACTCGTATCAGGTCGCAGGCAGCTGGTTTACGTGCCTTGATTTACCGGGGTATAGCGCAGTCCGGTAGCGCGCCTGCTTTGGGAGCAGGATGTCAGGAGTTCGAATCCCCTTACCCCGACCAAATACTGTTGCTGAGATCTTCAATTACGGTGTGTCGTTTGCTTCTTGAGGGCGAGCGTTGCATGTGAAACGATTTATCCAGGCAAGCAGCCGTCTGTCGCGAAACATAACTCCGACACGCGGTGATGTCAAATTGCAGCGCTCTGTTCCAGGCGAAAGCTTGTGAACAGGGCGTTTTTTTTGCGGCTGCGAATCGGCGTTCATCGCTTATCTGTCCTCGTGCCGTCTTCCTGACGCCCGCTCTTGGCACAGTCGATAGGCGGGTATGACCATTACTGATAGCAGTTAGCAATTGTCTTAGCCCCCATACTTTAGCCGGTGCGGTTGCTCCAGACGCTTGCGTCAAAGCCTGACGGCAGTGGGTTGCCTATTTGCTCGTTCGGGCCAGACGGTAATCGGCTATCAGTGGTTGTAGGACATACGACTATTCTGCCGCTAGCGGCTTCTCTTACCCACTGCGAAAATTCGTCAAGCCGCCGTGCGAGATATTCCGGGCTGAACAGGTCATGAGGCAGAGCCTGCCTCATTGGTGTGTCAGTGGAATCGTCAAGAAGATCTGCTTGCCCAACGGGTACTGGGTCAGTTCTATATTTTTCCGGTTGGTTTGACTCAATGTTTTTGACCTGATCACTTGGGCGGTGTATCTCATTAGCTTTCAATTGTGAGTGGAAATTTGCTGCTGGGGCAGGGATCCTTGTGTTTTGGGAGGAGCTACCTCTGGCAGGGATGCTTGTAGCTGAGCTCCGAGCCAGATCTTTAACGGGTGCTGCTTTCTTGCTTGTGCGCGCATTCGCTCGGTTAGCAGCATCTGACTTGGCCAAGTAGTTAATTTTTGCTGGTCTTTTGCCGCGCTCATTCATGACCTCACGCATCACATCGTAATCTGGCTCGATATATTCCATAGTGGTCGCGATATTGGAGTGGTTGAGCAGGTTTTTTGTAATGTGAATGTTGCGCTCCGGTTGTCGCATCATTTCACTGGCGATGGTATGTCTGAAGCGATGAGGGGTCATTCGAACGCCCGTCATAGCGGTGAGCTTTTTGTACATGGCTTCCACCTGGTCAGAGTTCATCTGTGACCGACTGTAATGGCCGGAAAACCTGTTCACATTGAAAATCTGATCCGTGGGTGCGAAGCCGACTTTGTGCGCGATTTCCATGAGCAATTTCAGATGAGGCATCAGTCCGTCTGGAATGGGGATCATGAATTCTCTATGGGTCTTTTCTGTCTCTCCCCTGACTCTGATCAGGCGTTGTCCCAAATCTATATCGGCATACCTCAAGCAGATCAGTGCATTGAGCCTGATGCCCGTGTAGTAGAACATTTCAAATACTGCGAGCCAGAACCATGCGGGGGTGATCTCTGTTCTGTTCCCGGTTGCACGCTCCTCCTGGACCAAAATGTTTAGCCAGTTTCTTGCGCGCACAATGGCGTCTGTGTTGATGGTTTTCTTCGGACGTTTTGTTGGAATCACGCGCGTTTCTTTCAGAGGATTCACCTTGAGTTCGACGAGACCGTGTTCCATTGCATACCGGTATACCGTTCGCAGGTGACTGGATTACGTATTCCAGCTCCGCTTGGAAACTCTCTCCAGTTCGGATCTGCGCCAGTCGAGCATGTCCCGGTGCGTCGTCTCGCTTGCCAGACGGTCACCGAAGAATCTGACATAGGACTTTGTGGCAGCCCAGTAGATCTTGACCGTGTCCGGCCGTAAATCATGGGTGAGAATGTATTCCTGGGTCAGCTCAGGCAGTGTCATTGTGTTCATTCAGATGCTTCCTTATCTGCCAAGTCCGCCAAACTGACCACAGGGTTGTCGTAGGGCACTTCACTGAAGACGTCGGTGGGCTCTAGGAGCAGATAGCCCCGCAGTTGCTTGCTTTTGCGCGGTCCTTTGACCATGCATGTCCAAATGTTCAGGCCGGCGGGCGTCTTCCGATGTTTTTTCAGCTTCTCAAAAGATCGCTGGACCAATTGCCAGGCTTCGAGACCGCGCTCTTTCGCCTCGTGCTCAATCGCCGGATGCTCAAGCGCGTAACGTTTGAAGATATCCGGACTGACCAGAAACGCCGTGCTGTCCACGGTATGTACACGCGCTTTGGCGTCATTGATGATGATCCGGTGAGAGATCACACCGCCTTTAAGCCAGGTGAAGAAGTTGGTGCCATGATTTGGGGCCGAGTCAGTCGAGTTCTTGGCAGTGTCTGTTGCTGGAGTTGTCTCAAAAACGGGGATGTCAGCCTCAGCCTGCTTGGGCTGACTAAGCCGTGCAGGTGGTTTGGTTGGAGGAGAAAAGGGGATCTGATCGTCGTCAGTGCTCTCCGGGCTACTTTGCACTGGTGCAGTTGGAGCAGCAGGTACTTGATCGGGAAATAGATCGAGCAGCTCATCCAGCGCATCAAAATCTTTTACTGGTGCCGGTGCTTGTTTCTGAGAGGATTGCTGAGCCGTCTGATTGACCGCGGCAGGTATCTTCTTGTTGTTACCTACCGATAGTGGTTCGGCGGCTCCCACAAGCGCTTGCTCGACTTCTTCCGCCGGTCCTGCGGCTTCCACCGTAAGGGTGCCGGTATACGCCTCTGGTCTTTCGGTAGCGTTCGGCCAGATCAATGCCGGCGCGATTTTCAGTACCGTGAGCGTGTTCTTCCAGCCTCGACCATTGTCGATGCTGGCCTTCCAAATGGCTTTTCCCTCTCCATTAGGCTGAATGATTGCCTGATCCTGGAGCAGGTTGAACATGGGGGCATTGGACGTCGGAATGTGCTCAATGCCCTGTGACAGCAGATGAGCCCTGAGCTGGTCTACTGCAGGCTTGCTGACAAGCCACAAGCCGTCCTGCGTCAGCCAGCCGTCTGAAGGACCATCGGGCTGGTTCAGCTTGAATTTCTCAGAGATGAGCATCCTCAAGCCTTCGGCCAGCTGCCGCTGAATGGATTGTTTAGGCGCTGACATTGCCCGACCCGGATTGCCGCCGAGTTCTTGCGCCACCGATGCCTGATCCGCCTGTGAGACAATTTCTCCCAGGATGTCGGCATGCTCATATTGCCCTGCGAACGCGAACACCAGTTGGGCCCAGAGCTCGGGAAACCCGCTGAGCCAGTCCAGTGCCTTCGCCGGAATGACGTTGGCGTAGATCAGCGACGAAGCAGCTCCATGCAGCCGGTAGTCGCGACCTTTCACGTACTTGAATCGGTATGGCTGATCCAGTGGCCCATGCCATGGATGCCAGGTCGTGCCGTCTGCCAGTTCCACGTTGACGTCCACCGCAATTTTGCCGAGGTCATGCACGAGCGCACCGTAGGCCGATGCGGCAGACCATGCTTCGGATTGAGCAGCCTGCGACTCGGGCGGTGCTCCGATGGGCAGCAGATACATTTGCCGAATCTTCAGTGCGTAGGCGACGATTTCAAGCCCGTGATCCAGCATGCCACCATGATAGGCATGGTGATGGTTCTCAGAGGCAGGGAGATGCTGCACCAAGGCTGCGTAGCTTTTGAACGCTTGCACGTATAGCGTATCGAACTGCGCGCGGGGCAGCGACGTTCGCTGCCAGATGTTTTCAATGAGCTGACGCCGCCGGGGAGTAGACAGTAATGCGTCGCAAGACTCGTGTTTGATAAACCCTGCAGCAGCATTGGATGGCGTGGTTGGCGATGTTTTTCTTCGCTGAAAGAAACTAAGCATTGAGGCACCCATGATGAAGTCATGGTGGGCCTTTTGCTCTATAGGGCTCAGCGTGACAAGTCGAAACCCATATCCATCCTGGAAAGGTTATGTACATGAGCCGCCACCTGAATGGTTGGGATCCAAACAGTGTCAGCGAACCGATGTTGCCATGCTTGCCGAAGAAAATGTAGTCTCCAAGTGCTTGTTTAGGATGGTTTTTTGTAAATTCAATTTCGTGCAAAGCTGCTTTTCTAGCCCTTTCGGCATCCATTTCCGGCGGGCTCGCCGGCCTTTTCGGGTAAGGCACTTACCCTTATTCCCCATTCCATTCAAACCCTTCGCTTTTCCCTTTTGCTTCAGCCCATTTTGCCCTTTTATTGCCGACAATCCGGGGCAGGCAAAGATTGAAATCCAGTGAAAGGCCCATAGCAGCGCTTCATATCTCCAGATGAAGCGCACGATGGCTGGGACTGCTGTTCAGTCAAAACACTGTCGACTCGGGCCTCTCATCGGTCGGTATCTGTTGCCTAATTGCTCGTTGAGGGCTTGATTTTCAAGGGAGATTGAGCTGAAGATACCCACTAATGGGTTATCAATTGATGTCAATACGACATGCTCTAATCGACCGGCGAGGTGACACATGACCCCAGATGCCAATACGGATTTAAGCGGTGCAGCGCGTTTTGGTCACGTGCTCGGTCGTGGTCTGCGTCGAATACTCAATGTTGAGCGCGCGTTCTGGTCGCTTTTCGACCGCACCGGTGTGCCCAGAGTGATCGTCACTCCAGTCAAGTGGTGTGCCCGTGCGGCGGTGCTCGGTACGGGCGCATTCTTCGTGGCTTGGGGATTGCTGTATGTTTTGGCGGTTGTGTGTTTTATTGCAATCGCAATCGGTTTCGTCACAAATCCTGATATTGAACGCGCTTTGCGTGGTTCTCAGCTTGTTCATTTTGATGATAGGAATCCTTATCGAGAGGAGCTTCGAGAAGGCCTAGATGGCTACGGCATTTACATTGGCGATCAGCGAGTGGATTAGTAGTAGAAAACCGAGCAGATAATAGAAAGTCTGCTCGGTTTGCTTAGATTTCTAGTTACAAACGGCTACAGCTCTCCTTTAATAACGGATATTGCATGTCCTGCTCCTTTCCCTCCTGCCTCTTCAGCTTTGTTAGTCGCAGTTCTTAGGCCACTCATTAGTGAGCCGAGCTTCAGTCCGGTCCAGCCGAGCGCGACTACCCAGAAACTGGGTAGCGCGATGAACATTGCCCCTATCACGAAGTCCAGCAGCAGGTCTCCCTGCGCATTGCTGGCCCCGAACACTGGATCAAAATTGGAATGAGGGACGTCACTGCCGATCCCGTTGCCGTACAAGGCGTCCAGTATCGTGCTGTCAACCCACCGGGCCAGTTGGAACCAGAAGTCCACGAAGATCAGCGCAAACTCGGCGAACGTGATCGTCATCACGACTTTCAGGTCAAACATTCCGAATACCAGGACAAATGGAATGCAGATGATCAAAGCCATCTTCAAAAACGCCATTGCCATGGGGGCCGCCTGACGGACGCTGTCAATGGCAGGGTACATCGCAACAGATCCAAACGCTTGCCCGACTGTAGCAGTCAGGCGGGTCACATCGTTTGCTACTGATCCACCCACTTGGCCTCCGTAGTCGGTATACACCTGTCCCTGGGTCAGTTTCTGCTTCCTCGGGGAGACCAGATCGCGAATGACCGAGTCGTTCACCTCATTCGGGGTCATGAATTTTGCCCACTGAGCGAGCTTGCTCAGCAGATCTGGACTGACCTGTTCCAGCAGTCTGGCTCTTAGGCCGATGCTTGCGTCCGACCACCATTGAGTGCACGTAGGAAATCCCCCACCACCAGTTGTTTGTGGCAGGCCCGCATCTCTTGTTGCGTCGTAGGGCCATCTGGTCCGAGGACTGTGTGACCTGAACCCAGAGAAACCATCATCATAGCCTGGCGTCTGCAGAAAGAACCTCGAGCCGATCCAGTTGACGTCGTTGAGTTGATCCTTACTCAGGTTAGGCTGGGTCATGAACAGCTTTGCACGCGCCCGTGCATAGCAGTCGTTCGTGAAGTCAGCGACCTCCTGGGCAAGCAGCGGGTCGTTGATACGTGCCCTGTTCACATCCATTCGAACTTGTTGCAGGTCTACACCACAAGGGATCGCCGCGATGGAGGCTGCGGTTGCGGCTTTTGACATCGCATGCACGAATAGCCACCACGCAGGAACAACGGCGCTTTTTCCGTTCAAGGTACTGAATGAGGTGTTCCAGCCCGTATCGGCAGGGTTGGGTACCGAATACTGACACTGCTCCGAGCGGCTTCGGTCAAACCGCAGCGTGTCGATGCTGACGGTCACCAAAGGCATGCAGCAGACAATGATGACCAGAATCGCGGTGTAGAAGCGGTTCTCGACTCGGGCCAGTGAGAGCACCCCTTTGTTGCCTTCGTCGGCCCCCTCGGCACGTGCCTTGAGCCATTCGCTGATGATGATGGCGGCAAACGGCGCAGCCACCAAACCGCTGTCCTCGATCATGTCCCAGACGCCGCTGTTGATGATCCAGCCCACCAGCGTGAGGTAATACTCCAGGTAATCATTGGTGTGTAACATCATAGTGTACTGACTCCCTCGAGTAGGCCGGCACGCCGTAGCTCCATCAATGCCATCAACAGCAGGGCGATCACCTCACATCGCATTAGGCCTGCGGGAATATCGGAGGATGCCTGTTGAGTCAGGTGCTTCCTGATCTTGAGCCATCCGAAGGCCAGCGTTGCGTAGACCAACAGCCGCCAGGCCAACATGTACCCGTAGTGCGTCCTCTGCCATTCGCTGAATTGCTCCATATCCCCAAACACCTTGCTGATGAACGTCAGAAACGTCACGACCAGTAGCGCCATCAGTAATGACATCAATAGAAAAGTCAGCGCAGCTTTGCCCGCTTTTCTCCATCGTCCAGTTTTTGCTGTGGTTGACGTCATCGTCAGTCCTCCTTCTTGGGGCTTTGCAGTTGTTTGAGGCGATCCGGTGTGGGATCACCCTGGAAAATGATCTTGGAGCCTTCCTGTCGGCCCTGAGCTCGTTGCAGAATGG
>NZ_ATDK01000084.1 GCF_000444135.1 Pseudomonas avellanae BPIC 631 | reverse complement strand
AAGGGAGAAGATATTTTGAACAAAATACAGCGAGCCCGCGCGGCAATGAGCACGCAGGCATGAGAGAAGTTAATTTTGAGACGGCACACTAGTTGGGTGCGCGCAGCGACATCCGTGGACTTGTTTTTATCCATCGTGAACTCGTTTATTTACATTAAGTTGGATTGTTATATGTGTGCCGACAGGTGTCGGCAGCGGAAATATTACAAAACACATAAGTGTTCAGGTCAAGTCCCCGGCTAATTCAAGGTTCTGCAAAGGTTGTGTCAGACTTTGCAGTTACATTTGGTTTCATAATGGCACTAAATTATCGGTCATTAGTGTCGAAGATGCTGTAAACAAAGGGTATTGCCTCGGGTTGGTGCGGGTTTGAGATTTTTTCTGCCGCCTATCTTTGTAGGACCGTTACTACAGACAATTCTTACAAATCTGAAAATTTTCATTTTTGTCTAAAATCCTACTCGTTCGTAGGAAGATTCACTCAAACTTATCATTAGGGTCTCGCACACTTCAGTGTGCGAAACCTTCAAGGTATTGAGCGAAAAATGTAGGCCGTCGTGATTAAACCTGCATCGAGAGTGTTACGGAGCGCGCCGGCAGCGAAATATTGCCCGCACGATCGATGACCCGGTAGCTGATCGTGACGCTGTCGCTGTGCAGATTCAGCAGCAATTCCTTGTCGAAAATGATCTGTAGCGGACGATCAGTCAGGTTGTCGGAGGTGACCTCGTACGCGGGACCTTGCCGGTCATTGCAAAAGGTCTGGATGCGGTCTCCGGGCTGCATGCCAGCGTAGCCCGGGACAATGCCTGTGAGGGTGTTGCCGAGGTTGATCTGATGGAAAATGGCGGGAGCCAGCAGCGCTGCGCCGGGGGCGGTGCGGTCGATCCGAATCTCAGTGGTTGCTGAGTCTGTCCGAATATCGCCCGGAAATGTTAACCACTGGTAACCGATTGCATAAGTGCCATCTTTAGCGAAGTGTTCAGGCTGCAGATTCATAACGAACTGCACCTCTTCAGGTGCGTCAGGATCAGAAATGATTTGAGTAACCCCGGAGCCAACACCGTTAACCATAAGCTCAAAGCTGTCTTTTTCTTTTATTAAGCCCCGTGCGGTGAAATGGACCGAAATGCCTGATTCAAGATCGCGAACCCTGATCAGGCCATCGCTTTCTGCCACAGGAACTGAAGGTGCTTCCAATACGAGGGCTGTGAAATTATTCATCTTGTCTCTCTAATTAATAAGTCAAGCGCCAAATGGCGCCGGTCTAAAGTTTTTTCAGGACGACACGCAATAACTAAAAAAGGTAATAAATAACTACCGCGCATCACCTGAATTTCAAATAATCGGATTGAACGCTCTGTGTCAATGCCGACATCGGCCGTTTTACTGTCGTTTGTGGTATTAAGGAAGTATCCTACATTCTCTTCGGAGCTACTTCAGTGTTCTGTCAGTCCATAAAGAAAAAGCACATAGAAAGCGCCCAATAAAAAGCCCCGGCAGATCAACTCTGTCGGGGCTCTTTAAGTCGCTTGAAGTTTCAGCGATTAAATCGCTCCACGAGCGAATACTGGGAGTTGGCCGTATCGGTCAGTTCGCCACTCAATATCGCCGAGCGACGGGCCTCGTCTGAGGTTGTGTCGGCCAGGCTGGCGATGGTCGAGATGTTGCGGTTGATCTCTTCGGCCACCGCGCTTTGTTCTTCGGTGGCGGTGGCGATCTGTGTGGTCATGTCGGTGATGTTGGCCACGGCCTCGCTGATGCCCACCAACGCCTGATCGGCTTCCAGTACCCGCGCGACGCCTTCTTCAGCCTGACGACGACCGGTGTTCATGGTCTGCACCGCGTCGTTGGCGGTCTGCTGCAGTTTGGCGATCAAGCCGTGAATCTGCCCGGTGGACTCGGCGGTGCGTTGCGCCAGTTGGCGCACTTCATCTGCCACGACGGCAAACCCTCGACCCATCTCGCCAGCACGTGCGGCTTCGATGGCGGCGTTGAGGGCCAGCAGGTTGGTCTGGTCGGCAATGCCTTTGATCACATCGACCACGCCGCCGATTTCGTCGCTGTCCTTGGCCAACCTTGTCACGGTCAGGCCGGTTTCGCCCACCGAAGTGGACAGGCGCTGAATGGCGTCGCGGGTTTCACCGGCAATGTCGCGGCCGCGACGGGTCAGTTCGTTGGCTTGCTGGGTGGCGTCAGCGGCGCGATTGACGTGGCTGGCGACTTCCTGGGTGGTGGCGGCCATCTGATTGATGGCGGCGGCCACCTGTTCGGTTTCCACGCGCTGGCGCTCCAGCCCGGTCGAGCTCGCGTTGGCCAGCGAGTTGGCCTGGCGGGCCTGATTGTTCAAATGCTCGGCGGTGTCCTGCAAGCGGGTCAGGCAGGTTTTCAGACGCGCTTCCTGGCCGAGGATCGACATCTCCAGACGCGCTTGCGGGCCACGGCTGTCGGTGTACATCTGAGCGATCAACGGGTCGGAGGTGGTCTGTTCGGCCAGCCGCAGCAAGCGTTTGGTGCCGCGCTGCTGCCATGACAGCCCCAGCAAGCCCAGCGGCACCGACAACGCTGCAGCCAGTGCGAAGCCCCACTGCGAATTGAGCCACACGCCGATCAGAAAGCTCAACTGGCTGACCAGAATGAACGGCAGCCAGTCCTGAAGTATCGGCAGCCATTTATCACGGCCAGGCACGGCGCTTTTGCCGTTGTTGATGCGCGCGTAAAGTGTTTCGGCCCGACGAATCTGTTCGGCGGTCGGTTTGATACGCACGGACTCGAAACCCACGACCTGGCGGTTTTCCAGCACCGGCGTCACATAGGCGTTGACCCAGTAATGGTCGCCATTCTTGCAACGGTTCTTGACGATGCCCATCCACGGCTGACCGGTCTTGAGCGTGGTCCACATGTGCGCGAACACCGCTGGGGGCACGTCCGGGTGGCGAACTGTGTTGTGCGCGGCACCGAGCAGTTCCGCCTCGCTGTAACCGCTGATATCGACAAAGGCATCGTTGCAGTACGTGATGGTGCCTCGGGTGTCGGTGGTGGAGATCAGTCGCTGTTCGGCAGGAAATGTCCGCTCGCGTTGAGTGACGGGCTGGTTGTTGCGCATGGGATTTCGATCCTTCGATCCGGAAGACGATGGCGTGTTATCGGCCGGGGAGTCGATAAATTGAGCATTGCACGCCAAATGACCGGTAAGTCAGCGCATCAGGAATCTGTCGCGGCGTGCCTGACACCGCGACAGTTCCTGCGCACAGGGCATTGCGCCCCTGAATGTGCTGTTGGCTCAGGAAGCGATCAGTTGCCGCAACACATAATGCAGAATGCCGCCGGACTTGAAGTATTCCACTTCGTTAAGCGTGTCGATGCGGCACAGCAAGTCGACCGTTTCCTTGCTGCCGTCCTCGCGGTTGATGTGCAGGGTCAGGCTCATGCCCGGTTGCACGTCGGCGTTGGTCAGGCCGGTGATTTTTAGGGTTTCCTTTCCGGTAAGGGCCAATGTCTTGCGGGTCTGGCCGTTTTTGAATTGCAACGGCAGCACGCCCATGCCAACCAGATTGGAGCGGTGAATCCGCTCAAAGCTTTCGGCAATGACCGCCTTCACGCCCAGTAGATTGGTGCCTTTAGCCGCCCAATCGCGGCTTGAGCCAGTGCCGTATTCCAGCCCCGCGACGATTACCAGCGGCGTGCTTTCAGCCTGATAGCGCATGGCCGCGTCGTAGATCGCCAGTTTTTCGCCGGAAGGCACGTGCACCGTGCTGCCGCCTTCCTCGCCACCGAGCATTTCGTTGCGGATACGGATGTTGGCAAAGGTGCCGCGCATCATCACTTCATGGTTGCCACGGCGTGAACCGTACGAGTTGAAGTCCTGATACGTGACGCCTTTCTCTTGAAGATAGCGGCCGGCCGGGCTGTCAGCTTTGATATTGCCGGCAGGGGAGATGTGGTCGGTGGTTACCGAATCGCCCAGCAACGCCAGAATGCGTGCGTTTTCTATATCCTCGATCACGGGCAGCGGGCCGCCGATGTCTTCAAAGAACGGCGGGTGCTGAATGTAGGTGGAGTCTTCCTGCCAGACATAAGTGGCAGCCTGCGGCACTTCGATGGCTTGCCACTGCTCGTCGCCGGCAAAGACTTCGGCGTATTCCTTGTGGAACATGCCGGTGTTCACACTAGCGACTGCGTCGGCGATCTCCTGCTGGCTGGGCCATATGTCGCGCAGGTAGACCGGTTTGCCGTCCGACCCTTCGCCCAGCGGTTCACTGCTGATGTCGGTGCGCACCGAACCTGCCAGCGCATACGCCACCACCAAGGGTGGCGAGGCCAGCCAGTTGGTCTTGACCAGCGGATGGACGCGGCCTTCGAAGTTGCGGTTACCCGACAGCACGGAGGCTACGGTCAGGTCGGACTGCTGAATGGCTTTTTCGATCGGCTCCAGCAACGGCCCGGAGTTACCGATGCAGGTCGTGCAGCCGTAGCCCACCAGATTGAAGCCCAGCGCTTCCAGATACGGTGTCAAGCCTGCTGCGTCGTAGTAATCGGTCACAACCTTGGAGCCAGGTGCCAGCGAGCTCTTCACCCAGGGTTTGCGTTGCAGGCCCTTTTCGACCGCTTTTTTCGCCACCAGGCCGGCGGCCATCATCACGCTTGGGTTGGAGGTGTTGGTGCAGGAGGTGATCGCCGCGATCACCACCGCGCCATCTCTCAGAGGGTAGGTCTGGCCGTTGTATTCATACTGGGTTTCGTCACCGACCTGCGCTTCGTTGCCCACCGCGACACCGCCGCCGCCCTCGCTTTCCAGGCGGCCCTCGTCGACCTTGGCCGGCTTGACCTGCAAACCGAGAAAGTCATCGAATGCCTTGGCCACCTGCGGTAACGCCACGCGGTCTTGCGGACGTTTGGGGCCAGCGAGGCTGGCTTCCACGGTGGTCATGTCCAGCTCCAGACTGTCGGTGAACACCGGTTCCTGACCTGCCAGACGCCACAGCCCTTGCGCCTTGCAATAGGCCTCGACCAGCTTCACGGTCTCGTCGGGGCGGCCGGACAGGCGCAGGTAATCCAGCGTCACCTCGTCGACCGGGAAGAAGCCGCAGGTCGCGCCGTACTCCGGGGCCATGTTGGCAATGGTCGCACGGTCGGCCAGCGGCAGATCCGCCAGGCCGTCGCCGTAGAATTCGACGAACTTGCCGACCACGCCTTTCTTGCGCAGCATCTGCGTCACGGTCAGCACCAGATCGGTGGCGGTAATACCTTCTTTCAATTTGCCGGTCAGTTTGAAACCGATCACTTCCGGGATCAGCATCGATACCGGCTGGCCGAGCATCGCCGCCTCGGCTTCGATCCCGCCCACGCCCCAGCCCAATACGCCAAGGCCGTTGATCATCGTCGTGTGCGAGTCAGTGCCGACCAGCGTGTCGGGGAACGCGTAGGTACGACCGTCCTGCTCTTTGGTCCAGACAGTGCGGCCCAGATACTCCAGGTTCACCTGATGGCAAATACCGGTGCCGGGCGGCACCACGCTGAAGTTGTCGAAGGCGCTCTGGCCCCAACGCAGAAAGGCATAGCGCTCGCCGTTGCGCTGCATTTCAATGTCGACGTTCTCACCGAATGCCTCGGCGTTGCCGAACTTGTCGACCATCACCGAGTGATCGATGACCAGATCGACCGGCGACAGCGGATTGATCCGCTGCGGATCGCCACCTGCCTTGGCCACGGCAGCGCGCATGGCCGCCAGATCGACCACTGCAGGCACGCCGGTAAAGTCCTGCATCAGCACACGGGCGGGGCGGTACTGGATTTCCCGGTCCGAGCGGAGCTCAGTCAGCCAGTCGGCGATGGCCTTGAGGTCGTTGCCAGTGACGGTCTTGTTGTCTTCCCAGCGCAGCAGGTTTTCCAGCAGCACCTTGAGCGACATGGGCAGCTTGTCGAGGTCGCCGAGCGAGCGGGCGGCTTCCGGCAGGCTGAAGTAGTGGTAGGTCTTGTTATCGATGTCGAGTGTTTTCAGGCTATCGAGGGAGGGCATGAATGTCTCCTTTTGTAATGATCTCCGGGCATTGGGTGACGGGCTCCATGTGCATCAGGTCGGGAGCGCCGCATCAGGCTTCAGGTTCTGTGGACTGTCTGGCCGCGCCAGTGGTTCCTGATTCCGTTATCATGCGCGCCTTTGAAGTCTGCGGGGTTACGCCCGATCAGGAGTAACCCATGAATACGCTGTTTATGCATTGTCGGCCCGGTTTCGAGGGCGAAGTCTGCTCGGAGATCGCCGACCTCGCTGCACGCCTGGACGTTTCCGGTTACGCCAAGGCGCGGCCCGACACGGCCTGCGCCGAATTCATCTGCACTGAAGCGGATGGTGCCGAACGACTGATGAACGGTCAGCGCTTCGACACGTTGATCTTCCCTCGTCAGTGGGCGCGGGGCCTGTTCGTTGATCTGCCGGAAACCGACCGCATCAGCGTGATTCTTGCGCAACTGTCGACGTTCCCGACCTGCGGCAGCCTGTGGCTGGAAGTTGTGGATACCAACGATGGCAAAGAGCTGTCGAATTTCTGCAAAAAGTTCGAGGCACCACTGCGCAAGGCCCTGACCCAGGCTGGCAAGCTGGTCGATGACCCACGCAAACCGCGCCTGCTGCTGACCTTCAAGAGCGGTCGCGGAGTGTTTCTCGGCCTGGCCGAGGCCGATAACTCGGCGATGTGGCCGATGGGCATCCCGCGCTTGAAGTTCCCCCGCGAAGCACCCAGCCGCTCCACCTTGAAGCTGGAAGAAGCGTGGCACCACTTTATCCCCAGAGATCAGTGGGACGAGCGTCTTTCCGGTGACATGACGGGCGTGGACCTGGGCGCTGCGCCCGGCGGCTGGACCTACCAACTGGTGCGCCGGGGCATGCTGGTGACCGCCATCGATAATGGCCCGATGGCCGAAAGCCTGATGGACACCGGGCTGGTGCAGCACTTGATGGCGGACGGTTTTACCTACAAGCCTCGTCACCCTGTGGACTGGATGGTCTGTGACATCGTCGAAAAACCGGCGCGCAATGCGGCCCTGCTGGAAACCTGGCTGGGCGAAGGGCTGTGCCGTGAAGCGGTGGTCAACCTCAAGCTGCCGATGAAACAGCGCTACGCTGAAGTGCGCCGCTTGCTCGACCGCATCGAAGAAGGTTTTCAGGCGCGCGGTGTGCGGGTATCGATTGGCTGCAAGCAGCTTTACCATGACCGCGAAGAAGTCACTTGCCACCTGCGCAGGCTGGATGTGGCCAAAGCGGCCCGCAAGTGAGGCAAGCTGGCGCTTATCGTACCTGCTGATTTGAGCGACAATAGCTACCCGCCGCTGGAGTGCCCCATGTCTGAACCCATTGAAAGCCTCACCGTCGACGCCGTTCTGGACGCCACCGGGCTGTTCTGCCCGGAACCGGTGATGATGCTGCACCAGAAAGTCCGTGATCTGCCCGCAAGCGGCCTGCTCAAGGTGATTGCGACCGATCCGTCCACGCGCCGTGACATCCCGAAATTCTGCGTGTTTCTCGGCCATGAACTGGTGGCCGAGCAGGCTGAAGAGGGCACGTTCCTGTACTGGATTCGTAAAAAATCCGACTGACCGCCACATCGCTGCAACCGCGCTTGTTCACGACGCGCCTGTTCACACTGTGGACCGGCTCATGTCCGCCAGACCTTGAGAGGCTTCCATGCGCATTGTTGCTGACGAAAACATTCCCCTGCTCGACGCCTTTTTTGCCGGTTTCGGTGAAATCCGCCGCTTGCCAGGCCGCTCCATCGACCACGCAGCGGTAGCCGACGCTGATGTCTTGCTGGTGCGTTCCGTGACGCCGGTGACCCGCGAGATGCTTGAGGGCAGCCCGGTACGTTTTGTTGGCACCTGCACCATTGGCACTGATCATCTGGACCTCACCTACCTGCAGGATGCTGCGATTCAGTGGTCGAGCGCACCGGGCTGCAATGCGCGCGGCGTGGTGGATTACGTGCTGGGCAGTCTGCTGACCCTGGCGGAAATCGAAGGCGTCGATCTGCGCCAGCGCACCTATGGTGTGGTCGGTGCGGGGCAGGTGGGGGGGCGGCTGATCGCTGTGCTCAAAGCGCTGGGCTGGAAGGTGCTGGTCTGCGATCCGCCACGCCAGTCTGCCGAAGGCGGTGACTTCGTCAGCCTTGATGAGATTCTGCAGCGCTGTGACGTGATCAGCCTGCATACGCCGTTGGACAAGAGCGGCCAGTCACCGACCTGGCACCTGCTCGACGAAGCGCGTCTGCGTCAGCTCAGGCAAGGCTCCTGGCTGATCAACGCCAGCCGTGGCGCGGTGGTGGATAACCGCGCACTGCACGATGTCATGCTTGAGCGTGAAGACCTGCAAGCCGTGCTCGATGTGTGGGAAGGCGAACCGCAGGTCAACGTGGCGCTGGCTGACCTGTGCGTCATCGGCACGCCGCACATCGCGGGTTACAGTCTCGACGGCAGGCAGCGCGGCACTGCGCAGATCTACCAGGCGCTGTGCGCCTTTCTCGATCAGCCGGCGGCGATCAGCCTCGCTGACCTGCTGCCGACCCCCTGGCTGGCGCAAGTCAGCCTGGACGCTGCCACCGACCCGCAGTGGGCCTTGAACATGCTGTGCCGCGGCGTATACGACCCGCGCCGTGACGATGCGGATTTCCGTCGCAGCCTGACCGGCGACACCGCCAGCCAGCGACTGGCCTTCGATGCGCTGCGCAAACATTACCCGCCCCGTCGGGAAATCGAAGGGCTGAAGGTTCACCTGGAAGGCGAGTCCGACGCGCTGACGCAACTGATCCGGGCACTGGGGGCGGTGCGGGTCTAAGACGTTGCCTGGCATAAAAAACCCGACCTGGAGGTCGGGTTTCAAGATGAGGTGTCGCTCGGTATTATTTTTCCGGGGTGACCCAGTTCTTGTCGCATTCCTGGCAGGCAGCCTGAACCATTTCTTCGGTGATCAGGACTTCTTGCCCGTGCTGGTCGAGAATTGCACCGCCCACCGGCAGATTGGGCGTGGCTCGAACGACTTGAACTTCGTTGCTGCGCTCTTGCAGGCTCATGGTGTATCTCCTTTCATCAGGTAACGGCGTTAAATTAACCGCGCTTGATGACCGGTCCGTGACAGGTGCTGTCAGCCGTTCAAACGCGATACCAGTGCAACAGAAATGATGTAAGTCTGCCAGCAGGCGCTTAGATCGATCTCTTATAGCGTTCTCTGTCAAGCAGACATAACCTGACCTTTCAAACGCGGCGCAAGTTCACTCGCAATGATGCGCAGCACGCCTGGCGTGACAGGTGTAGGCTTTGCGGTTCAGACAGCTCGGGCACACAGGCAGGTTCACTTTTCATGATTTCACTGGTTTCCAGGCGTCAACGCCAGGCGATTCGTCTGGCCGCGAGTTTCATCGCACCTTACCGCTGGCAGGCGCTTGGCGCATTGTTGGCACTGGTCGTCACTGCGGGCATCACGCTGTCGATCGGGCAGGGCATCAAGTTGATGATCGATCAGGGTTTCATGACCCGTTCGCCGCAATTGCTCGAACGCTCGATCGGGTTCTTCATGCTGCTGACGGTGGGCCTGGCCATAGGCACTTTCAGCCGCTTTTATCTGGTGTCGTGGATCGGCGAGCGTGTGGTGGCGGATCTGCGCAAGAAGGTCTTTGACCACTTGATCGAGTTGCATCCGGGGTTCTATGAAAACAACCGCAGTTCGGAAATCCAGTCGCGACTCACCGCCGACACCACGCTGTTGCAGTCGGTCATCGGCTCGTCGCTGTCAATGTTCCTGCGCAATGCGTTGATGGTCGTCGGCGGGATCGTGCTGCTGTTTATTACCAACCCCAAGCTCACCAGCATCGTGGTGGTGGCCTTGCCGTTGATCATCGCGCCGATTCTCATGTTCGGTCGGCGAGTGCGCACTCTGTCGCGCGAGAGCCAGGACCGCGTCGCCAATGTCGGCAGCTATGTGGCCGAGGCGCTGGGGCAGATCAAGACGGTGCAAGCCTATAACCATCAGCAACAGGATAAACAGCGTTTTGCCCACACCGTCGAGCAGGCGTTCGATACCGCGCGCAAGCGAATCCTGCAACGCTCCTGGCTGATCACGCTGGTTATCGTTCTGGTGCTGGGGGCGGTGGCAGTGATGTTATGGGTGGGCGGCATGGACGTGATCAGCGGCCGCATTTCCAGCGGTGAACTGGCGGCCTTCGTGTTTTACGCGCTGGTGGTCGGTATGGCGTTCGGCACGTTGAGCGAGGTGATCGGCGAGCTGCAGCGCGCCGCCGGTGCGGCCGAGAGGATCGGCGAGTTGCTGCAGGCGCGCAGCGAGATCAGCGCGCCGCCGACCGGCCTGCAGACCCTGCCACCACGTATCAGCGGCAGGCTTGCGCTGGAGGGCGTCAGTTTCGCCTATCCGTCGCGCCCCGAGCGTAATGCGGTCGATGACCTGACCCTGACCGTGGAGCCCGGCGAAACCCTGGCTTTGGTAGGGCCGTCCGGCGCGGGCAAGTCAACGATCTTCGACCTGCTGCTGCGTTTTTACGACCCAGGCTGTGGGCGCATTCTGATCGAGGGCGTGCCGGCCGTGCAGCTCGATCCCCATGACCTGCGTCGCTGCTTTGCGCTGGTGTCGCAAACGCCTGGTTTGTTTTTTGGCAGCGTCGAAGACAACATTCGTTACGGCAACGTCAACGCCAGCTTCGAACAGGTGCAGGCAGCGGCACGTATCGCCCATGCCCACGAGTTCATTCTGGAAATGGCCGACGGTTACCGCACTCATCTGGGCGAGGGCGGGCTGGGGCTGTCGGGTGGGCAGCGCCAGCGTCTGACGATTGCTCGTGCCTTGCTGGTCGATGCGCCGATTTTACTGCTGGACGAGGCGACCAGCGCGCTGGATGCGCAAAGCGAACACCTGATTCAACAAGCCTTGCCCAGCTTGATGAAAGGCCGTACCACGCTGGTCATCGCTCACCGTCTGGCGACCGTGCAGAATGCTGACCGCATCGCGGTGATGGATCAGGGGCAACTGGTGGCGGTAGGTACTCATCAGCAACTGATTGCCAGCAACCCGTTATATGCACGGCTGGCGGCGTTGCAGTTCAATGCGGGTGTCGAATAGCGGCGGGGGGGCGAGGGCAGCAGTGGGAGGTCAAGCCTCCCACTCGTTCAGGTTCAGCGGTACTCGCACAGGTACGCGGTATCGACGCTTACTTTGAGCTGAAACTTGCTGTTGGCGGGTACATTGAACTGGCTGCCAGTGGAGAAAGTTTCCCAGTCGGTGCTGTCCGGGAGCTTGACGTTCAATTCGCCAGAGATCACATGCATGATCTCCCGCTGTGCAGTGCCGAACTCATATTCGCCCGCTGCCATTACACCAATGGTTGCCTGACCTTCGGCCTGACTGAAGGCGATGGATTTGACGGTGCCGTCGAAGTACTCGTTGACCTTGAACATGGGCGGTTCCTTGATGAAAGGGTTGAAAATGGTTTGCCAGTATGCCCAACAGGTTAAAACTCGTCACGTCCATTGCAGCTCGATATGGAATAAGTGTTCAGGTGCTGCAACATTCAGTTGGGCAGAATCAGCGGCAAAAGCCTGGCAGTATTGCGCGCATCTACCAGCGCCCTGTGCTGTTGCCCGCTGAACTGCATACCCGCCAGCTGCAACGCACTGTTCAGCCCCACCGGTTTTTGCAACTGACGGGCCTGTGCGAAACGCTGTTTGAGATTGACATGCGGCATGCTGGACAGCACACTGCCAAGTTGATGATGGCGCCATTCCTCTTCCAGTTGCTGACGATCATAATCCCCCCAGCTGGCCCAGCCCACTACACGGGCGCGATGATGGCTCAGCCAGCGCTCGAACTGCGGCCACACGGTGGTCAGCGGCGCAGCGCTGTCGATGTTGCTCTGGTTGATATGGGTCAGTTCCTTGCAAAAATGAGTCAACAGTGGCCTGCGTGCGGGGCGTACGAAGCGTTCGAAATGGTCCAGCTCGCGCCCATCCTGATTGACCAGCGTCGCACCTATCTCGATGACTTCCATTTCTGCGACCGGCCAGCCACCTTCTTCGGTGGTCGCCTCCAGATCAATCACCAGCCAATGCGGCATCATCAAGCTCCCTTACGATAGTCAATGGCTTCAGCGTAGCTACACTAATGCGTTACGCGCGTGACGTGCGGCGTGTGGGCAGCAGCGTGTTTCACGCCGCCCTTACAATGACCGCGCGTTATTGCATTGGTGCCTCCAGCGAGATCGTCGTATTTGGCCATGTGTTCAAAGCGTCGAGCGGTATGCATTACGCTGGCGTCGTTGATTTGACAGTTGTTTAAATCAAGGAAACCGCATAGCGTGGGGGCTTTGATTAATGCCGTGTTTTATGAAAAGACTTGCAGTGGTAATTGATAATGTCGTGAACACGGCCGTAACGGGAATGACGCTGTTCGTTGCGCTGATTATGACGCCGCACGTCTTTGCTGCGCAGGTCGTACGCGTTGCCGTGGTGCATTTTCCCCCTTACATTGTGCGCCCTGAAAAGGGTGAGGACACCGGTCTGCTGCCCAGGCTGCTCGATGCCCTGAATGCCGAACAGAGTGACTATCAGTTCGTGATGGTTCCGACCTCTGTGCCCCGGCGCTTTCGTGACTTCTCGGAAGGTCGTTTCGACGTCGCGATTTTCGAAAACCCTGACTGGGGCTGGAAAGACATTCCACACCAGACGGTCGACATGGGCCTTGAAGACGCCGAAGTCTATGTGGCACGGCGGGTCGAGGGGCGAGAGCAGAGTTACTTCGATGACTTGTCCGACAAGCGTCTGGCGCTTTTCAGTGGCTATCATTACGGCTTTGCCAACTTCAACACCGATCAGAAGTACCTGAGTGAACACTTCAATGTGACCTCGACGTATTCCCACGACAGCAACCTGCTGATGGTGGTGCGCGGTCGTGTGGATATTGCCCCCGTTACCCGTTCCTATCTGATTGATTTCATGGCACATAACAAAGATGAGGCCGCGCAATTGATGGTCTCCGAACGTGTCGATCAGATCTATCGGCAATACGCGCTGCTGCGCCCGAATGGCAGCATTGATGTGCCGCACTTCGTGAGGTTGATGGAAAAGTTACGCGCGGACGGAGAACTGGCGGCGATCTTTCAGCCGCTGCACATAAAGGTCATGCCGGTCACTGCGGCTGCGTCGGGGAACTAAGCGAGGAGGGGAGGCAGGTTTGATCCTGCCATCCTGTACAGCTCCAGCAGGCTCGGAAGGTTCAGCGGTCCTTGGCATCCTTTGCATCCATTTCTGCATTGCGCTCATGGACGCGTTTGAGCTGTTCTTCGGTGAGGGGCAGTTTCTTGGCGGTATCGCGCAGCATCATCAGACCGCCGACGATCGAGCCAATGGCTACGAGCAGAATTAACCAGGCATACCAGGGCATAGCGCTCTCCTTGTTGTGATACCGGTTTGAGCAACGGGATTGCTCAATGGTTCAAGTGTAAGCGCCCGCAATCAATTGCGTGCAAACCTGTTTGCACGCAACTGTGTTTACGTTACTGGCCGGTCAGCATCGAATCGGCCGGTGCATCGGCGCGCGATTTGGCCGTCAGACTGAAATAGATGAACCCGATGGCCATCAGGCCCAGAAAAATCAGGCCGATCAGCATGTTGAACCAGGCCATTGCCATCAGGCACACGACTGCCAGCGCCAGCGCAATGCCAGGCACCACAGGGTAGCCAGGCGCACGGAAGCTGCGCTCCAGATTCGGTTCGGTCTTGCGCAGTTTGAACAGGCTGAGCATGCTCATGATGTACATGACGATGGCCCCGAACACCGCCATGGTGATCATCGCAGCGGTCAGCGTCATGCCGCTCAGATTGATCAGGCCGTCACTGTAAATGGCGGCGATACCGATAAGGCCACCCGCGATGATTGCCCGGTGCGGGGTCTGAAAGCGTGACAGTTTGGCAAGTGACGAAGGCAGATAACCGGCGCGGGCCAGGGCGAAGAACTGCCGCGAGTAACCCATGATGATGCCGTGGAAGCTGGCCACCAGGCCGAACAGGCCAATCCACACCAGCATGTGCAGCCAGCCGGAGTTGTCACCGACCACCGCCTTCATGGCCTGTGGCAGCGGGTCGTTGATATTGGCCAGGGTGCGCCAGTCACCGACGCCGCCGGCAAACAGCATGACGCCGATGGCCAGAAACACCAAAGTCAGAATGCCGCTGATGTAGGCTTTGGGGATGGTACGTTTCGGGTCCTTGGCTTCTTCGGCAGCCATTGCCGCGCCTTCGATGGCCAGGAAAAACCAGATGGCAAACGGGATGGCGGCGAACATGCCAGCGATAGCTTGCGGCCCGAAAGTCTGCGAGCCCGCCCAGCCATTGAGGGCAAAATTGCTGAAGCTGAAGGCTGGCGCGACCACGCCCATGAACACCAGCAACTCGGCGACTGCGAGGATGCACACCACCAGTTCAAAGGTTGCAGCCAGTTTCACGCCCACGATATTGAGCGCCATGAACACGATATAAGCACCGACCGCAGCGTGTTTGGGGTCAAGGCCCGGGTACTGAACGTTGAGATAGGCACCAATGGCCATGGCGATGGCCGGCGGCGCAAAGACGAATTCGATCAGGGTCGCCATGCCGGCGATCAACCCGCCTTTTTCTCCGAAGGCGCGGCGGCTGTAGGCAAACGGCCCGCCCGCGTGGGGAATGGCGGTGGTCAGTTCGGTAAAACTGAAAATGAAACAGGTGTACATGGTCGCAACCATCAGGGCCGTTACCAAAAAGCCCATAGTACTGGCTGCGCCCCAGCCGTAACTCCAGCCGAAGTATTCGCCAGAGATCACCAGCCCGACGGCTATCCCCCATAGATGTATTGTGCCTAGCGTCGGCTTGAGTTGCGTGCTCATTGTTATCTCCCTGAGATTCGATAATCGATGAAACATCCTGTTGCAGACGCCGTGCCAGTGCACGGATCACCGTCGTGTTGCCTCAAAACAGGTCGTTTACAGAACGCTGAGGTGAATCAGGTCATGGCGTTGTGCAGGTTTGGTGCAGGCTGGCTCGGCGGTGTACTGCGCGGGTGCAGCGATTCGTGACCTTTTACGACGCCTATCAGCCAAATGTCGATCTATGGGTCCCGCCTGTGGGCTGGTTCAGCTACAATGCGCGCCGATTTCGACTTACCTGAGACCACGCTCATGTCCGCCTGCCAGACTCCTGTCATCGTCGCCCTGGATTTCCCGACCCGCGAAGCCGCCATGCGCCTGGCTGATCAGCTCGACCCCAAGCTGTGCCGGGTCAAGGTTGGCAAGGAACTGTTCACCAGCTGTGCGTCGGACATCGTCGAGGCCCTGCGCGGCAAGGGCTTCGATGTGTTTCTGGATCTCAAATTCCACGACATTCCGAACACCACGGCGATGGCGGTCAAGGCCGCTGCCGAGATGGGCGTGTGGATGGTCAATGTGCATTGCTCGGGCGGGCTGCGCATGATGGCAGCGTGCCGGGAAGTGCTGGAGCAGCGCACCGGCCCTCAGCCTTTGCTGATCGGCGTGACCGTACTCACCAGTATGGAGCGTGAAGACCTTGCCGGTATCGGCCTGGATATCGATCCGCAAGTACAGGTGCTGCGCCTGGCAGCGCTGGCTGAAAAAGCCGGTATGGATGGCCTGGTCTGTTCGGCGCAGGAAGCCCGGGCCCTGAAAGCCGCTCACCCGTCACTGCAACTGGTCACCCCGGGCATTCGCCCGGCGGGCAGCGCACAGGATGATCAACGTCGCATCCTGACCCCGCGCCAGGCACTGGACGCGGGTTCCGACTACCTCGTGATCGGCCGCCCGATCAGCCAGGCAGCGGCCCCGGCCAAGGCATTGGCCGCAGTGGTTGCCGAACTGGCCTGATCAAAAGCACGCTGAGTTCATTATCGTGTCGGTATCGCGCGCCCGTACACGTTACGCTCCTACAAAACCGAGATATAGCGAACGAGCGAAGCGTCGGCCGGTCCGCTCCTACAAAGCCTCGCCCTTCGTCGTTGGTCTGAGCGTCCGCTTTTGATTCTGGCCGAAGGCTCCGATCACTCTCACTGGAGCGAGCACCGAACGCCTGCTTTACTCCACTTTTAATATCAGCTTGCCCTGGTTTTCACCGTTGAACAGCATCTGGAAGGTCTCCGGGAACGTCTCCAGGCCTTCCACGATGTGCTCCTTGCTCTTGAGCTTGCCTTCCTTGATCCAGCCAGCCATGACCTGACCGGCTTCGGCAAAGCGGTCGGCGTGGTCCAGCACGATGAAGCCTTCCATACGTGCGCGGTTGACCAGCAGTGACATGTAATTGGCCGGGCCTTTGATGGCTGTGGTGTTGTTGTACTGGCTGATGGCTCCGCAGATCACCACACGCGCACCGACCGCCAACTGGCTGAGCGCTGCGTCCAGAATGTCGCCGCCGACGTTATCGAAGTACACGTTCACGCCGTCCGGGCAATGACGCTTGATGGCGTCCATGACGTCTTCGGACTTGTAATCGATGGCCGCATCGAACCCCAACTCGGTGGTCAGCAGGCTGCATTTGTCCTTGCCGCCCGCAATGCCGACCACTCGGCAGCCCTTGAGCTTGGCAATCTGCCCGGCAATGCTGCCGACCGCGCCTGCTGCGCCGGAAATCAATACGGTGTCGCCGCTTTTCGGCTGACCGACATCCAGCAGCGCCAGGTAGGCGGTCATGCCGGTCATGCCCAGTGCTGACAGGTACAGCGGCAACGGTGCAAGGCTGGTATCGACCTTATAGAAACCCTTCGGCTCGCCTGCAAAGTAATCCTGAGTGCCAAGCGCACCCTGGACGTGATCGCCTGCGACAAATTTCGGGTTCTTCGATTCAAGCACTTCGCCCACACCCAGCGCTCGCATCACGTCGCCCAGTTGCACAGCCGGAATATAGGACTTGCCGTCATTCATCCAGCCCCGCATTGCCGGATCAAGCGACAGGAATTTGTTTCTGACCAGAATCTGCCCGTCTGCCAATGAGGTAACAGGGACTTCCTGATAGGTGAAGTCATCACGGCGTACAGCGCCCGAAGGACGCTTGGCGAGCAGGAACTGGCGGTTGGATAAATCAGTCATGGCGGGGCCTCGTAACAGTGGTTTATGGGTGGATTCAAGCCTCTGAGCAGTGTTCAGGCAAGAACGGATTATCCAGCGA
The DNA here is from genome assembly GCF_000444135.1 of Pseudomonas avellanae BPIC 631. Classification (GTDB taxonomy): domain Bacteria; phylum Pseudomonadota; class Gammaproteobacteria; order Pseudomonadales; family Pseudomonadaceae; genus Aquipseudomonas; species Aquipseudomonas avellanae. The sequence continues at coordinate 19,977 of NZ_ATDK01000084.1, read as the reverse complement.
ATGCCGTTTGATCCATGTGATTGATAGGAGTCCTCAGCGGCTATGACGTTCATATTGATCTACAGATGACACATGCCGACTGCCACTGCGGCTTGAGTCCCCCGACCTGCTGATCTACATTGCCTGCTTGATGAATGCCCGGATGACCGTAATGATCTCGACCTTTCCAAACACCCGTCACCCTCAAGTTCTGCGAGCTGGCGATGCTGTGGCGCTGGTCTCCCCGGCAGGCCCGGTGGACCCGGCGAAGCTTGAGGCTGCGGTCGAAGTGCTCAAGGGGTGGGGATTGCGACCGCGTGTCTATCCGCATGCACTGGGCAAGTACTCGTTTTATTCGGGCACCGACGAAGAGCGGCTTGCCGACCTCAATGCCGCGCTGGCCGATCCGGAAATCCGTGCGGTCATCTGCAACCGCGGGGGTTACGGCATCCAGCGGATTGTTCAGCAGGTTGATATGGACGCAGTGCGGAGCGACCCCAAACTGGTGACCGGTTTTTCCGACATCACCGCTTTGCACGGTGCGCTGTGGAACCATGCGCGCCTGGCGAGCATTCACGGGCCTGTCGCTGCCCAGTTGGAGCGTGGTGGGCTGTTCGTCAGTGGCATGCGCCATGTGCTGATGAGCAGCGAGCCGGTATTGCTCAAGGCCGATCCGGCGTCACCGACGGCCAGGGTCAGGACCGGCGGCAGTGCTCAGGGCCTGCTGCTGGGCGGTAACCTGTGCATTCTCGACACCTCTGTCGGCACGCCGTTCATGCCGGACATGAGCGGGGCGATCCTGCTGATAGAAGAGGTCAACGAGCCTGCGTATCGGGTTGACCGCATGCTGACTCATCTGGGCAACTGCGGCATCCTCAAGCAACTGGCCGGTGTCGCGGTGGGCGAGTTCACCCCCGCAGCCAACACCGGCGGCACCATCAGCCCCGCCCATGTGTTGATGGAGCGGCTCGGCGGGCTGGGCATTCCGGTGCTTGGCGGGCTGCCGGTCGGTCATGGCGATCTCAATCAGGCTGTGCCACTGGGCACGCAGGCGATTCTTGATGCCGATGCCGGCACGCTGCTGGTATCCGCCGCTGCGCGTAGCTGATACATGGCTTGGTCAAGCCTTGCGCGTATTCAGAATCAGCAGGGTCAGCAAGCCGGCCACAATGCCCCAGAACGCCGAGCCGATGGAAAACAGCGTCAACCCGGACGCGGTCACCATAAAGGTAATCAGGGCGGGCTCGCGCTGCCGAGGCTCGGCCATGGCCACGGTCAGGCCATTGGTGATCGAGCCGAGCAGCGCCAGCGCGGCAATCGAGAGCATCAGTTCCTTGGGGAACGCGCTGAACAGGCCTGCCAGCGTCGCGCCGAAAATCCCGGCAATCGCATAGAAAATTCCGCACCAGATCGCCGCTGTGTAGCGCTTTTCCTTGTCTTCGTGAGCCTGCGGGCCGGTGCAGATGGCGGCGCTGATGGCCGCCAGATTGATCCCGTGGCAACCGAACGGTGCTGTCACCAGCGACGCGATGCCCGTCACTGAAATCAGCGGCGAGGTGGGCGGGGAGTATCCGTCAGCACGCAGTACCGCCACGCCGGGCATGTTCTGTGAGGTCATGGCCACCACGAACAACGGAATGCTGATGCTGACGGTCGCCGCCCATGAAAACTCGGGGGTGGTCCAGACCGGCATCGCCACTTGCAGCGCCAGGCCGCTGAAGTTCAGCAAGCCCAGCATGGCGGATATCACGATGCCGACCAGCAGTGCGAGCAGCACCGAGTAGCGTGGTGAAAAGCGCTTGACCAGCAGGTAGGTGATAAACATGCCCATCACCAGGCCGGTGCGATGCTGTGCGGCGATGAAAATCTCGCTGCCGATCCTGAACAGAATGCCCGCCAGCAAGGCTGCAGCCAGCGAGGCCGGCAAGCGCCGGACCATGCGCTCGAAACTGCCGGTCACGCCGCAGAGAACGACCAGAATCGCGCTGGTCATGAACGCGCCAATTGCCTGCGGGTACGTCACACCGCCCAGGCTGGTGATCAACAGCGCCGCGCCTGGCGTCGACCACGCCACGGTGATCGGCGTGCGGTAGCGCAACGAAAGGCAGATGCTGCACACCGCCATGCCCATGAACAAGGCCCACAGCCAGGAGGAAATCTGCACGTTGCTCAGGCCCGCAGCCTGTCCGGCCTGAAACATCAGCACCAGCGAGCTGGTGCAACCGGTCATCATGGCAATGAAACCGGCCACGACCGCAGATGGCGACGTGTCTGCCAATGGCCGTAGCGGGCGCAGCGGCACCTTGAGGATTTCGTTCATGCAGGCGTTCCTTGGAGCGGGCAGGTAGCAAAGGACGCCAAGCCTAATCGGGTGGATGCGCAGCTTTACGATACAGCGATACGCGTAAACGCCAGCACAGTTGCAGAAGCTTCGGTGCTGCCGATTTTCTGCTACTCGACGTCGGAGCCGACCGGGCAGGCACCGGACTGTAGCGTCTGGCCGAGTGCCAGGTTGACCGTCATCCAGCCATCCACCGCTTCCTGACCCGCTTGAGAGAACACGCGTTGCAACAGCTTGACCTGTTCACGCCGCAACGCCTGTTCAAAGCGGGTGCCTTCGGCCGTCAACCCCAGCAAACGCTTGCGCTTGTCGGTCTCGGGCGCAGCGCTGTGCACCAGGTCCATGGCGATCAACTGACGCAGCGGCGCATTGAGCGCCTGCTTGCTGACGCCCAGCACCGTGAGCAGCTCCTTGACGCTCAGGTCGGGGTAGCGGGCGATGAAAAACACGATGCGCTGATGCACACGACTGAAGCCACGTTTGGCCAGCATTTCATCGGCCTTGGCGGTGAATGCCTGATAGCCGAAAAAAAATGCTTCCATGGCCATTTGTTGATTGGCAGGTTTTTTTAAGTCAAGCATGTTGACGTATCCGGGTTGGGCGTCGTAATTTGAGTCAACAAGTTTGACTTATTTTCCTTTGTCCCGGCTATAGGTAAGTGCCATGGCTTTCTCCGAACGCGTTTCCCGTCTTAAAAGTTCTCTGATTCGCGAGATCCTCGCCGCCGCTCAGCGCCCGCAGGTGATGTCGTTTGCCGGTGGTCTGCCTGCCGAGTCCATGTTGCCCAAGGTCGAATGGGCGGACATGCCTGTTTCACTGGGCCAGTACGGCATGAGCGAAGGTGAACCGGCGCTGCGCGAAGCCCTGGCGTCAGATGCTCGGGCCTTGGGCATTGCGTGTGAGGCCAGTCAGGTTATGGTGGTCAGCGGGTCTCAGCAGACGCTGGACCTGGCCGCGAAGCTGTACATCGACAAAGGCACCGAGGTTCTGCTCGAGGCGCCGACCTATCTGGCCGCACTGCAGATATTTCAGCTGTTCGGAGCCGATTGCATCACCGTGCCCTTGCAGGCGGAAGGCCCGGACTTGCTTGCCATGCGCCAGCGTCTGGAACAGCACACACCGGCTTTCGCCTACCTGATTCCGACGTTTCAGAACCCCTCGGCAGTGCGCTACAGCCAGGCCAGCCGTGATGCGGTTGCAGCGTTGCTCGACGAGTTCGGCGTGACGCTCATCGAGGACGAACCGTACCGTGAACTGAGCTTCGATGGCGGCAGCGCTAAGCCGATTGTCAGTGGCCTGAAAAAGGCCAGCTGGATTTACACCGGCACGGTCTCCAAAACGCTGCTGCCCGGCCTGCGTGTCGGTTATCTGATTGCCAGCCCTGACCTGTTTCCACACCTGCTGCGCTTGAAGCAGTCGGCCGACCTGCACACCAACCGTCTCGGCCAATGGCAGGCTTTGCAGTGGATCGGCACTGAGCACTACCGTGAGCATCTGGTGACGTTGCGCGCGTTCTATCGCGATCGTCGGGATGCGTTTGAAAGCACCTTGCAGGCGCATTTCTCTGACCTGGCCGTGTGGAACAGCCCACAAGGCGGGCTGTTCTTCTGGCTGACCCTCAAGCAGCCGCTGGACACCCGGACGCTGCTGGATGCCGCACTGGCGCAGGACGTGGCCTTCATGCCGGGCGAGCCATTTTTCGCTGACCCGGACGCCAATCACGGCCATCTGCGGCTTAACTTCAGCCATATCGACCCGGCGCGTCTGGATGAAGGCATAAAACGACTGGCGTCCGTGGTCCGTACAGCACAGAATCTGCAAGCGGCTTGATCCGATTCGGCGGCACGGGCATATCAAGGGAGCAGGGCGATGTACAAGGTTTATGGCGATTACAACTCGGGCAACTGCTACAAGGTCAAGCTGATGCTTAACCTGTTGGGCAGCGAGTACGAGTGGGTGCCGGTCAATATTCTCAACGGCGAAACCCAGACCGCGGCGTTTCTGGAAAAAAACCCCAACGGCAAGATTCCCGTCCTGGAGCTGGACGACGGCACCTGCCTGTGGGAGTCCAACGCGATTCTCAATTTTCTCGCCGATGGTTCCAGGTACTTGCCAAGCGAGCCACGCCTGCGCACCCAAGTGCTGCAATGGCAGTTCTTCGAGCAATACAGCCACGAACCGTCAGTGGCAGTCGCACGTTTCATCCAGTTCTACCTGGGCTTGCCCGCCGAACGCATGGTCGAATATCGCCCCATGCAGAAGTCCGGTTATCGGGCGCTGGCGGTCATGGAGCAGCAGCTTCATCGCACGCCGTTTCTGGTCGGGGACAATTTCTCCATCGCCGATATTGCCTTGTATGCCTACACCCATGTGGCGCACCAAGGTGGTTTTGACCTGGAGCCCTACACGGGCATTCGCCGCTGGCTGAAACGGGTCGAGGCTGAACCGGGCTATATCGGCATGCTGGATTGATTCACCTGAAAACGGGCACCAAGGAGATTTATGCGTATTTCAATCACTCTTCTGGCGGCCTTCATCGCGCTGGGTATCGGCTGTTCGGCGCAGGCCGAGGATTGCGACGCCAATCAGGCGAGCATGAACAAATGCGCAGCCAACAAACTGGCAGCGCTTGATGCCGATCTGAACAAGCAATACAAGGCGCAGATGGCCTGGCTTCAGACGCCGACAAAAAAGCAGGCGCTCAAAGACGCGCAGCAGAAGTGGATAGCCCTGCGTGATGCCGATTGTCTGTATCAGGCGGGCACGCCGGAGGATTCGGGCTCAATCTGGCCGTTGGTGCAATCGCAATGCCTGGCCGAGCAAACCAGCGTGCGGCTCAAGCAACTGAAAAGCTATGTTGCCTGCCGCGATGAAGGTTGCCCGCGCTGAAGGGGGGCGGGCACGCTGTGTTCAGATCGCGCCGAAGCGTTGGTCCAGGTAATCAATGATCACGTTGGACTCATACATCCAGACCGTTTTTCCGCCTTCTTCGATGCGCAGGCAAGGCACTTTGATCTTGCCGCCTTCGTTGAGCAGCGTCTGGCGATCAAGCTCATTGTTCTTCGCATCGCGCAGCGCGACAGGAACGTTGAGGCGGTGCAGGGTGCGGCGGGTCTTTACGCAGAACGGGCAGGCATGAAATTGATACAGCGTCAGGTTCCGAGCCGCTTCAGCAACAGCGGCCTGAGCCTTGGGGTCGCGTTTTTTTTTGCTCGGGCGGGTCAAAAAGTCGATGCCGATAACGAGTTGGCCAAGGCCGACTCTTAACGCTTTCATGAACACGGTCATACCTCTTGCGTGCAGGGCGAAGGCCAGCCGGGCGCTCAGCGTGCTTCAGAGCACGCTAACGCAGGCTGGAGGGTCATTTGATCAGGCTGAGAAATTCGCTGCGCGTGGCGGCGTTTTCACGGAATTCGCCGAGCATCACCGAGGTGATCATGGCCGAATTCTGCTTCTCTACGCCGCGCATCATCATGCACATGTGCTTGGCTTCAATCACCACCGCAACGCCCTGAGCACCGGTAACCTGCTGAATGGCTTCAGCAATCTGCCGGCTTAGGTTTTCCTGAATCTGCAGGCGACGGGCATACATATCGACGATCCGCGCGACCTTCGACAGACCCAGCACCTTGCCATTCGGAATGTAGGCCACATGGGCCTTGCCAATAAACGGCAACAGGTGGTGCTCGCACAGCGAATACAGCTCGATGTCCTTGACCATGACCATTTCACTGGCGTCGGAACTGAACAGCGCACCGTTGGTGACTTCTTCAAGCGTCTGCGCATAACCGCGACACAGGTATTGCATGGCCTTGGCCGCGCGCTTGGGGGTGTCCAGCAAACCTTCACGCGAGACGTCCTCGCCCAGTTGCCCGAGTATGGCGGTGTAATTCTGTTCCAGTGTCACAGGACTGTGTTTCCGTGTGGGTTTCGATAGGTGCGAGGGTGAGCCCTTCGCCGAGACGCACATAGTAACTTACGTACTGGGGCCGGTGCACGGCAGCGCTGCAAATCAACCGGGCAGGATGCGCTTTGTATCGCGCCGCTTACACGTTGGCGACCAGATCGCTACCCACTTCCTCGACGCTGCGCTGTCTGAGTTGCAGGTCATTAATCAATTGCCTGTCGAGAGAGTGAATCCGGATGTTGAGTCGAGTAGCAAAAATAGCGATGTTCGCCATCGTACTGTCGTCGGTTTCGGGCTGCTGGCCGTTCTGGCCCGGTCCGGGTGGGGGCGGCCCAGGCGGTGGTGGCGGCGGTGGTGGTGGGCATCATCAAGGTGGTGGCGGTGGCGGCCCGGGTTTTGGTCCGGGTGGCGGCGAGCGCTAATTCAATAGCGAGAACGGGCAGCTGCACGCTGCCCATTCTGCGCAGGCTCTTTGAAAAAAGAGACCGGGGTTTACTCGTCGCGTCCTTCCATCATGGTGCGTTTGAGCACCACATAAACCGCGCCCGCGCCGCCATGCTTGGCCAGGCACGAGCAAAAGCCCAACACCTGCGGATGCTGACGCAGCCAGGTATTGACGTGGCTCTTGATCATCGGACGTTTACCATCCAGGCGCACCGCCTTGCCGTGGGTGACACGCACGCAGCGTATTTCCAGCCGGGTGGCTTCGGCGAGAAACTCCCATAACGTTTCGCGAGCGACTTCCACGGTCATGCCGTGCAGGTCCAGGCCGCCCTCGAAGCTGATCTGGCCGAGCTTGAGCTTGCGCATCTGGCCTTCCTGCACGCCGTCACGCGACCAGCTCAGGACATCTTCCGGGCCGACATCAATCACGAATTGATCCGACAGACCGTCAACGATGACCGAATCGGTACGCACGGTTGCCGACTGGCGCAGGCGCGCCAGCATTTTTCTATCAGCTTTGGGTTTGCCGACATCGGCGTGTTCATGCTTGAGCGGCTTTACGCCGCGCGTCTCGCTTCTGAACAGGGAAAAATCGTCGTCTTGCATGAGGGCCTCCGCGAAGGAGGCTAGTCTAACCGCTCAAGTGAGCGGGTCAGTTGTGTTTTTTCATCAGATGGGCAGAGATGCTCAAGCCGCTGGCGCTGCGCTGACGGCGGCAACGACGCCATAGCCAGACGCCCAGATAAAACACCAGCAATCCGCTGACGGCAACAAACGCAGCGCCGCCGGGGCTCGCGTTAAGCTCGCCGAGCATCTGTGGATGACCGACCAGGCTGGAAACGCCAGCGACCGTCAGTAATGCACCCGACACTGCCAGCAGCATCGCGATCAGTATGCCGATGCGTTTAGGCCAGTTGCCCTGGCCCTTGGGGCGCAGGCGACGTGCATCGAAACCATCTGATGTTTTCATGCCTTTTCCTCAGCAGGTGTCGGCTCTATGGGTGTCGGCGCTCTGACTTGAAGAAAGGAAAGTGGTTCCCGTCCCCGGTATAAACCGTGGCACCAAGGGATGGGCGGTTAGGTGAGCGCGGCCACACAACCCCTCGGATGGCGGCGTCAGATCAGGTCCTTGGTCAGCGCCAGTGTGGCGAAGTTGTCGGCCATGATCGCCATTTCGGTTCTGTGAACTACCTGCGCGCTGACAACACCGTGCGGGCTTGGCAGGTCGCGGGTTGCGCAGGCATCGTCGACCAGTGTGCAGCGATAACCGTAGTCCTTGGTCGCGCGAACCGTGGTGCTGATGCTCGAATGGCTCATGAACCCGCACACGACCAGGTCCAGATGCCCGAGGCTTTGCAGCAGTTCGTGCAGGCCTGTGCCGTTGAAGGCGTTGGGCAGGCGTTTCTCGACCAGATGTTCGTCGCCTTGCGGCAGCAGTTCCGGGACCAGTTGCCCGCGTTCGCCTTGTGGATCGAACAGGCCGCCCACGGTGCCCAGGTGGCGGACGTGAACAATCGGGCATTTGACCGCGCGTGCCTTGGCGACCAGTTGGCCGATATTGGCCAGGGCTTCGTCGACGCCGGTCAGGGCCAGCGGGCCGCTGAGGTATTCTTTCTGGGCGTCGATGATAATCAGCGTCGCGTTGCTCAGGTTGGCGGGCGCATGCACCCGGCCGCTGAGTTGGAACATGGTCTTCAAATCGGACATTCACGGGCTCCTTGGTGTGGGGCTTTTGCGACATTGTCCTCTGGCTGAGGCGTTCTGGGAATGGCTACCATCACAGGCCCCGGTTTTTATGGTCTGCAGGGCAGGTGATGGGCTCAATAGCTGGCGGTTTGCCTTGATGGCTTTGCGCGAATCGTGGAAACTTCCACGCTTATCGGGTACGAACAGCCAGCGTTGTTCGTCACCAGGCTTTTCACCGTAGCTGGCCTCACAGTAGCTCGTCGCCTTTCCAAGGAGTTGTTCATGATCACTTCCCGTTTGCGTACCGTGCGCGACCATATACGTTGGGCCGTCAGCCGCTTTCACGAGGAAGACGTGTTTTTTGGTCATGGTACTGACAATGCGTGGGACGAAGCCCGGCAACTGGTGCTGGGCGCACTGCACCTGCCTTGGGAAATCGCCGACAGCTACCTCGACTGCCGCCTGGAAGTCGACGAGATATCCGAACTGCAACGCCTGATCAAACGCCGCATCGACGACCGCGTGCCCACCCCCTATCTGCTGGGCGAAGCCTGGTTTTGTGGTATGTCGTTCATTGTCGACGACCGCGTTCTGATCCCGCGCTCACCGATTGCCGAGTTGATCGAAGAGCGTTTCGCACCTTGGTTGGCGAGTGAGCCGGCACGCATCCTGGACCTGTGCACGGGTTCCGGCTGTATCGGCATCGCCTGCGCCGATGAATTCCCCGACGCCGAAGTCGCCCTGGCGGACTTGTCCTACGATGCACTGGAAGTGGCAAGCCTGAACATCGAGCGCCACGGCATGGATGATCGAGTCTACACCGTTCAGGGCGATGGCTTTGACGGTCTGCCGGGCCAGCGCTTCGACCTGATCGTCTCCAACCCGCCGTACGTGGATGCCGAAGACTTTGCCGACATGCCGGACGAATATCAGCACGAGCCGGAACTGGCGCTGGCCTGTGGCAGTGACGGTCTGAATCTGGTGCGTCGTATGCTCGCCCAGGCGGCTGACCACCTGAACGAGAAGGGGCTGCTGATCGTCGAAGTCGGTAATAGCCAGGTGCACGTGCAGGCGCTGTACCCGGAAGTCGATTTCGCCTGGCTGGACTTCAAACGCGGCGGTCACGGTGTGTTCATGCTCACTGAGGAACAATGCCGCAACCATCAGGCGCTGTTTCAGTCGCGGGTGTGAGGTTTGATGGATACGGGGCTGTAAAAGCCCCGGTTTTTGGCAGGCAGCCTAGCGGTGGGTCGCGATCCAGATCAGCAATCCCGCCTGAAACACCGCGAAGGTCACCAGACAGGCAATCGTGAAGCGCAGGCCGGTGTCTTCACGCTTGTACTTGCTGACCCGGTCTTCGTGCTGGCGAATGGTCACTTCCTGCTCAATCATGTTTTTCTCGGCTTTTTCCAGCATCTGTGATGCTTCGAGAATCTCGATGATCTGTACCTTGTCGTTGTTCCAGGTGCTGTGCAGGTTGCCGACATGCACATCCTTGATGCTGCCTTTCATGTGCTGCGCGTCGGCGTAAGCCACTTCAAAACCCAGGGTGCGCAGAAAATGATCGCGGCGCAGGCGAGTGTCCTCGTTCAGACCGTCCTTGCTCGCCAGCGCCACGCCTTCGATCTTGTAGGAAGACCATCTCTTCTGCGCCCAATGCACGGCGTGGGCGATCATGAAGCGGCCAATGCCGCGGTTCCACGGCTCGATCTGCAAGCCTGACTCAGGGCCGAACCGCACGGTGCGCTTTTCATGGTCGGCCCAAACGTCCAGGTTGTTCTGTTCCTTGCGGACCCGCTGACCGGGCAACTGGACGTTGATGCGCAGCAGGCTTGTTTCCTTGCTGTGGCGCTCGGCACGGCCGAACTGCACGAAGCGCAAGGGTCGTCCACCTGTGGCGCGGTCGGTAGGCAGTGGCGACAGACGCAACATCTGAAAGTTTTCGGGCAGAACGTCTTCCCACGGCTGCGGCGTTGCCGGGGCTTCAGCCTCGGCGCTTGTGGGTTCTGCAATGGTTTCAGTCATGAGATTCGCGTCAGTCATTAGGGTGCCCTTTCCTGAGTCTTGCGCTGAAACACAAGGCTGGCACACCGCTATCGGCCAAAGTGACCGAGACTGAAGGGCTTGCGACGCCTGCTTTCAGATCTTTTTATCGGTGTCTGGCAGCGCTTTTATGAAGCGCAGTACCTGTCTGGTCATTTCGCTGGCCAGTGGCTGGGTCGGATTGCGGTAGGACAAGAGCTGTTGCCGCAGGTTGTCCGGCACGATGCGCAACACATGGTTCATCCCGTCGATCAGCGCCAGCTCTGCATCCGGTCGGGCTTTTTGCAACAGCAGGGCATCGCCCACGCCCACCTGAATATCGTTACGCCCCTGCACGATCAACGCCGGCATGCGCAGCGCACCGAATGCTTTGGCCGGGTCTTGGCGGAACAGCGAGATCAGGTACGGCTGAACGCTGGGGCGGAACACCACTTCCAGCTCGGCCGGCACTTTGTCGTCGGTCTTGCCGGCCTTGAGTTCTTCAAGTAACTGGTCACTGCGCTGCAACAGTTCTGGCGGCAGGCGCTCCTGAAACTGCTCGTGCAGTACCTGGGCGACTGGCCGTCCGGTGCCTGCGACGGAAATCACCGCCGCAGCCTCTGCCTTTTCCGCCGCCAGACTTGCCACCAGCGCTCCTTCGCTGTGGCCCAGCAGAATCAGTTGCCCCAAGCGCGGGTTGGCCCTGATGGCTCTGACCCACAACTGAACGTCGGCAACGTAGCGCTCGACGCTCAGGTTACGTTCGTCCGGGGTGACCGCCTTGCTGGCTGCCACGCCGCGTTTGTCGTAGCGCACGCTGGCAATATTGTTGCTGGCCAGGATGACCGCCAGGCGTTTCATGCTGTCGTTGCGCCCGCCCTCCGGGTTGTTGCCGTTGCGATCGGTGGGGCCGGAGCCTGCGATGATCAGCACCACCGGCACGGGTTTGTCGGAACGAGGCAGCAGCAGAGTGCCGTACAGCTTGCCGTTTTCGGTATCCACGCTGATAGGGCGCTGCACCACGCTGGGCGCCGCCGCGCTGGCTGTGCCGGCGATCAGGCTCAGCAGCAGCACCGGGATCAGCGTGACCGGCAGGGCCAACAGGCGCAGCGCGTTTGGAACTCGAAGCAGGGAATTACCGGGTAACATCGCAAGGCCATCATGGGGAGAGTCTCGCTTGGACGCACGCGGTGACAGAAGGTTCGAGGATGAACTGAACTGCGAGCCTGCGTATACTGGCGCGCTTGGTTTAACGATCTGGTTTTTTGGCTGATTTTTCGGAGCGCCCGCATGTCCGGCAACACTTTCGGCAAGCTGTTCACTGTCACCACCGCCGGCGAAAGCCACGGCCCGGCGCTGGTCGCTATCGTCGACGGCTGTCCGCCGGGCCTGGAGCTGGACCTGCAAGACCTGCAGCATGATCTGGACCGGCGCAAGCCGGGCACCAGCCGTCATACCACCCAGCGTCAGGAAGCCGATGAGGTCGAGATCCTCTCGGGCGTCTTCGAGGGCAAGACCACCGGCGCCTCGATTGGCTTGCTGATCCGCAACACCGACCAGAAGTCCAAGGACTACTCGGCCATCAAGGACCTGTTTCGGCCGGCCCATGCCGATTACACCTACCACCACAAATACGGCATCCGCGACTATCGCGGTGGCGGTCGCAGTTCGGCGCGGGAAACCGCCATGCGCGTGGCGGCCGGGGCCATTGCCAAGAAGTATCTGGCGACCCAGGGCATTGTGATTCGCGGTTACATGAGCCAGCTCGGCCCGATCCCGATCCCGTTCAAGACCTGGGATTCGGTTGAGGACAATGCTTTTTTCTGCCCCGACCCGGACAAGGTGCCTGAACTGGAAGCCTACATGGACCAGCTGCGTCGCGATCAGGACTCGGTCGGCGCAAAAATCACCGTGGTGGCTGAAGGCGTCATGCCTGGCCTTGGCGAGCCCATTTTCGATCGCCTGGACGCCGAACTGGCCCACGCGCTGATGAGCATCAATGCGGTCAAGGGCGTTGAAATCGGTGCCGGTTTCGACTGCGTAGCGCAGCGCGGCACCGAGCATCGTGACGAGATGACCCCGCAGGGCTTTCTGTCCAATCAGGCGGGCGGCATTCTCGGCGGTATTTCCTCCGGCCAGCCGATCATTGCGCACCTGGCGCTTAAACCGACCTCCAGCATCACCACGCCGGGGCGTTCGATCGATGTCGATGGCAACGCTGCCGACGTGATCACCAAAGGGCGGCATGACCCGTGTGTCGGCATTCGTGCCACGCCAATCGCCGAAGCGATGATGGCCATCGTGCTGCTGGATCACCTGCTGCGTCATCGCGGGCAAAACGCCGATGTCAGCGTCGCCACGCCTGTGCTGGCGCAGCTGTAATGAGCGTTGTCACGGGTTGCGGTCTGCCAGCGTGACGTCAACGCCCGACGGGCAGTTGCCGTACTGGCGGCTGTCCGGGTTCTACGTGTGTTATTTCGCCTTGCTCGGCTCGGTGGCGCCCTTCATGGCGCTTTACCTGCATCACCTGGGTTTTGCCAGTGCCCGAATCGGCGAACTTGTCGCTATCCCCATGCTGATGCGCTGTGTCGCGCCCAATATCTGGGGCTGGCTGGGTGACTACACCGGGCGGCGGTTGTTGATTGTTCGCTTTGGTGCGCTCTGCACGCTGCTGGCGTTTTCGCTGATTCTGATCGATAAAAGCTATGCCTGGCTGGCGATGGTCATGGCGCTGTATGCATTCTTCTGGCACGCCATCCTCCCGCAATTTGAAGTCATCACCCTTGCGCACCTGCAAGGCCAGACCTCGCGCTACAGCCAGATCAGGCTATGGGGCTCGATTGGCTTCATCCTGGCGGTCGTGGTGCTGGGGCGGGTGTTTGAAGGGTTCAGCCTGGACCTGTTTCCCTATATCTTGCTGGCGATCATGGCCGGCATCGCAGTCAGCAGCTGGTGGGTGCCCAATGCGCAACCGCTGACTTCGACCCCGCAGGCAGACGCACAGGCGGGCGGCTTTTTCAAGCAGCTGATGCGGCCAGGTGTGTGGGTGTTCTACGTCAGCGTTGCGCTGATGGTGTTCAGTCACGGCCCGTATTACACCTTTCTGACCCTGCACCTGGAGACGCTCGGCTACAGTCGCGGCCTGATCGGCATGCTGTGGGCAGTCGGCGTGGTGGCTGAAGTGCTGATGTTCATGGCCATGAGCCGCATCCTCCATCGGTTTTCCGTGCGCCAGGTCCTGTTCGCCAGTTTCCTGCTCGCCGCGTTACGCTGGCTGTTGCTCGGCCTGCTCGCCGAGCACCTGCCTGCGCTGCTGATTGCGCAGGTGATGCACGCCGCCACCTTCGGCAGCTTTCACGCCGCTGCCATCCATTTCGTGCAACGTAGCTTCGGCCCGCGTCAGCAAGGTCAGGGGCAGGCGCTGTATGCCGCCTTGTCCGGTGTGGGCGGTGCATTGGGCGCCTTGTACTCGGGCTACAGCTGGAATGCGCTGGGGCCGGCCTGGACATTTGCCATTGCCAGCCTTGCGGCCTTTGCCGCAGCCGTCATGATTGTCACATCCAGAAAAGAGGAAGGCGTATGAGCCGCGAACAACTGAGTCAGGAGATCATCGAAGCAGGGCGCTTCCTGTATGGTCGTGGCTGGTCGCCTGCCACCAGCAGCAACTACTCCGTGCGCCTGTCGGCCAGCGAAGCGCTGCTGACTGTGTCCGGCAAGCACAAAGGCCAGTTGGGGCCAGATGATGTGCTGGCAACTGACCTCGCGGGCAACAGCCTGGAGCCCGGCAAAAAGCCGTCTGCGGAAACCTTGCTGCACACCCAGCTTTACCTCTGTCGGCCACAGGTCGGCGCAGTGCTTCACACCCACTCGGTGAATGCGACGGTGCTGTCCAGGCTGACGGCCTCTGACCATCTGGTGTTCGAGGATTACGAGCTGCAAAAGGCCTTCAACGGCGTACTGACCCACGAATCGCAGGTTGTCGTGCCGATTTTCGATAATGATCAGGACATTGCCCGCCTTGCCGCAAACGTGCAGCCTTGGCTGGACGCCCATCCCGAGTGTGCCGGCTACCTGATTCGCGGCCACGGGCTCTACACTTGGGGCGCGAGAATGAGCGACGCACTGCGCCAGATCGAAGCGTTCGAGTTTTTGTTCGAGTGCGAGCTGAAGATGCGCACGGTGATGAACCGTTAACGGTGGCGCATTAAAAACCCGTCTGTCAGCCTGACCGGCCTGTAAAAGCCGGAAGGCGTTGCCCCAAACCGAGGATTCATGCCATGAGCAGCCTGTCCGTTTATCACGTTTCAAGCCCGGATGTTCCCAACAAGGTGCTGACCCACCTGGAAGACATCGCCTCGACGCTGGCCGAACACGGCGTGGCGTTCGACCGCTGGGAAGCAGCGACGCCGATCACCCCCGGCGCCAGTCAGGAAGAGGTGATCAATGCCTATCGCACCCAGATCGACACGCTGATGACCCGGCACGGGTACGTCACCGTGGACGTCATCAGCCTCAACAGCGATCACCCGCAGAAAACCGAACTGCGTGCCAAATTTCTTGAAGAACACCGCCACGGCGAAGACGAAGTGCGCTTTTTCGTCGCCGGGCGCGGTTTGTTCACGCTGCACATCGACGATTACGTGTATGCCGTGCTGTGCGAAAAGAACGACCTGATTTCCGTGCCCGCCGGTACTCGGCACTGGTTCGACATGGGCGAAAACCCGCATTTTGTCGCTATTCGCCTGTTCAACAACCCTGACGGCTGGGTCGCAAACTTTACCGGTGAAGACATTGCCGGCCGTTTCCCGCGGCTGGAAGACTGACAGGAGCCCGACACTGATGCCCATCAACGCTATCCTCACGGACATCGAAGGCACTACCAGTGCCGTAAGCTTCGTGTTCGACGTATTGTTTCCGTTCGCCAGAACGCACCTGCCCGATTTTGTTCGTCAACATGCCGAGCAGCCTCAGGTGGCGGCGCAGTTGCAGGCGGTGCGCACGCAGAGCGCCGAGCCGGATGCCGATGTCGAGCGGGTGATCGCGATTCTGCTTGAATGGATTGCCGAAGACCGCAAGGCCACGCCGCTCAAGGCATTGCAGGGCATGGTCTGGGAGCAGGGTTATAACGCCGGGCAGCTCAAGGGGCATGTCTATCCCGACGCCGTTGACGCACTGAAACACTGGCACCAGCAGGGCTACAGACTTTTCGTTTATTCGTCGGGTTCGATCCAGGCCCAACAACTGATTTTCGGCTGCTCGGAAGCGGGCGATCTTTCCAGTCTGTTCAGCGGCTATTTCGACACCACGTCGGGCCCCAAGCGCGAGGCGCAGTCCTACCAGACAATCGCAAACGCCACAGGCGTTGCCGCCGAAGAGATTCTGTTTCTCTCGGATATTGTCGAAGAACTCGACGCCGCTAAAGCTGCCGGCATGCTCACGTGCGGCCTGGCGCGTGATGGCGGAGTGCTTGCGGGGCACAGATATGTGGACAGTTTTACGCTCATCGATCCCGCTTCTTTCTAGATAACCTGCCTGTTCTGCGCGGTATCGTCCTGATGCCGCAGTGCTCAATTCTGGCTGTCATCACGCCTGGGTTTTATTTTCTGTAGGCAGCGTCCTGCTTTCGAGTGGGACGTTGCCTGCCTGAAAGTGCGTTGATTCTGTTTTGGTTTAGTCGTTGTTTTTCAACGTAATTATTCGTGTAACTTCTGCGAGTCCCCTGAACCACGGGCAACAACTGTACCGATTCACGGACGCATTCACGTGAACAGAAGGAGCGGCAGCGATGTGCAGTGCCATGACAGAAAGCGCAACCAAGGATCTATTGATACAGCAGATGGTGAGCACAATTACTGAGCTCGATGGCCAGACTGCCATCGAAAAAGCCCTCCAGTGGCTGCGGCGAGAATGCGACAGCGAGCGGGCCATGTTCTATCAGTTCAAAGGCCCGATGCTGCTGACGTTCATCACCTCCAATGTCGACGATGCGTGGGGGCAGGCGTATCGGCAGCATGAATTGATCACGCAGGACCCGGTCATCCGCTGCTATCGCAACCAACTGGGCTTTTTGAAATGGCAGGATGCGTTCAAACAATACCCGGCGTCAGCCTGCTACGAAGAGGCGGTCGATGCCTGCGAATTGCTCCCGGCCATTTCCTACGGCTACACCAGCCATTGCCGTGGCACAGAAAGCGTGACGTCGGTCTGTACGCTGAGCGAAGTGGAGCGGACGATTTCCGCTGAACAAAAATACCTGGTCAGCAGTCTCATGCCGGTGTTGCACAGTGTGGCGCGCGGGCTGAAGTTCTCTTCTCGCGGCCTGACGCTCCGTGAACTTGAAGTACTGCAGTGGGCGAGGGATGGAAAAACCGCCTGGGAGATATCGATAATTCGCGATGTCTCCGAGTCGACGGTGAAGTATCACCTCAAGACCATCTACTCAAAGCTCGGCGTCGCTAACAGGGCGCAGGCGGTAGGCGAAGCCCTGTGCCGCGGCCTTATCAGGTAGCGGTCAGTTAACGGGCTAATGAACGAGCCAAGCGAGCATTGGCAAAAAAAGCGCAAAAAAAGCCGCGAAAACAAAATGTAATCGCGGCAAACAAGGGATGAGAGAGCGTACAACAGCGTAAGCAAGCCGCCCGTGAGGGCGGCGGAACAATTAACGGGTGTGGTAAGTCGGCAGATCGAAGCGATGCTGACTTTGCAGCATCGAGATCGCAGGCAGTTCGCTGGCTTGTGCAGCCAGGTCACGGCGAATTGCGCTGATGACCCATTCCAGCTGAACCGGAGTGTGCAATTGAGCATAAGACACAGAGCGACGGATCTGTTTGCCATCTTGAGTACGCAGTGACAACAGAACACCGCCATCAGGACGTGGGTGGGTAGTCACGGTGTAGTCGGAGAATACGGAAGCGAATTTTTCTTGAATAAAGGTCATGTCTGGCGGCTCCATTGCTCATGGGATAACAAGCTTGGAAGTACTATTGCAGTGTCTGTGCCAGTATTTGCACTAAAATTATTCCTTTAAAATCAATAACTTGAAAGATTTTCTGATTTTGGGTCTCGTGCATTTTGCATGAACGTCCATCGTGCACCCTGCATTTTGCCGTTTCTTGCACGATCGAGATCGGGCATAACGATCGGGCATGGCAACGCGTCGCCCTGACCTTGGCTGTCGAGAATCGCTATCCGGGGGCATTGCTCGAGGTTGATCGAACAGCTGGCCAGCGTTGCGGTCAGTGTATTGACCGCCACTGGGACAATCGGGATTCCCGTGGCACCGTTTTGCCAAGGAGTGATCAATGACCGATTCAGCTATCAGCCAGTCGAAAACCATGACCGAAGACGAGGCCGCGGAGTTCGCCGAACAGGTATTCGACGTCGCTCGTCAGGGCAACGCCGTGATGCTGGAGCGTCTGCTGGAAAAGGGCTTGCCTGCGGATTTGCGTAATCACAAGGGTGACACGCTGCTGATGCTGGCCAGCTACCACGGCCATCAGGATGCGGTACGCGTGCTGCTGAACCACAAGGCTGATCCTGAAATCCGTAATGACAATGGCCAGAGCCCGATTGCAGGTGCCGCCTTCAAGGGCGACATGGCGGTGGTCAAATTGCTGGTAGAGGCGGGCGCCGACGTGGAAGGCGCGGCGGCTGACGGTCGCACGGCCTTGATGATGGCTGCCATGTTCAACCGCAACGAGATAGTCGACTACCTGATCGGTCAGGGTGCGGACCCGCATGCCCGCGATGCCAAGGGCATTACCGCGTTAGGCGCGGCGCAGGCGATGGGCGCAACCGTGACGGCCGAGCAATTGACCAGGCTGGGCGTGCAGGCTGCCCGGGCCTGAAGTCAGGCATTAATGCATCAGGCATTAACACATAGAGGCGCGAGGGATTTACCGCTATCCTTCGCGCCTCTTTTTTTGCCTGCCGCAGGATCGCCCCCATGAAAGACTCACTGGTCGAATTAATCAGCAAAATCAGCTCCGGCTGCATGGGCGAAGACGAAATCGTGCAGATCGCTGATGACGCCGCGCAGGCCTATGCCGACCCGCAGGCGTTTCTGGCTGCCAACCCGGACATCAACTATGACGACAGCTTCCCGATTCCGCTGGGCGAGTGGGTAGTGGTTGGCAGCCTGCCGGAGACCGTGCTGTTTCAGGCTGACAGCTACATGGACCTGTTCGAGCAGATCGTTCAGTCGTTCGGCAAGGAAGTGACGTTCAACATCAAGCCCAAGCAACTGGCCAAGGTCGAGCCTCGGGTCGCCGTCAATCGCATCCAGATTCAGTTGAGCAGCATGAACAAGGAAGTGGGTGGCTACGTGCTGATGAATTTCAGCCAGCCGCTGGATGATGAATTGCAGGCGGTGCTGGTCTACGGTCGTGACGAGGCGCGGGTCATCGAACTGGCCGCATCGGCAGGCATCCATGCCACGCCGGCGTTGCAGGCCTTGCGCGGCTAACCCAGCGCGGTGTCGAGAAACATCATGACGGCGAAACCGACCATCAGGCCCAGCGTTGCCGAGGTCTGATGGCCGTTGCGATGGGTTTCCGGGATGACTTCATGGGACACCACGAAGATCATCGCGCCTGCGGCCAGACCCATGCTCAACGGGTAGGCGATGGCAAACCCGCTGGAAATCCCCAGCCCCACCAGCGCGCCCAGTGGCTCCATAAGGCCTGAACCGATTGCCACCAGCATGGCCTTGAACGCCGACAGGCCGGTGGAGCGCAGCGCTAGCGCAATGGCCAGGCCTTCGGGGATGTCCTGGATGGCGATAGCGGTGGTCAGCGGCAAGCCGACATTCATGTCACCGCTGGCAAAGCTCACGCCAATCGCCATGCCTTCCGGCAGGTTGTGCAGGGTGATCGCCAATACAAATAACCAGACCCGATTGATGCGCTCCGAGTGCGGGCCCTGACGGCCGACACTTTCGTGCTCATGCGGGGTGAATTTGTCCAGGCCCAGCATCAACAATACGCCCAGCCCAAGCCCGGCCACCACGGTTGCAGCCGCCCAGGGGCCGCTGTCGGTAATGTCGCGGGCGGCCGCAAGGCCAGGCAAAATCAACGAAAACGAGCTTGCAGCCAGCATCATGCCTGCGGCAAAGCCAAGCATGATGTCCTGTGCGCGTTGCGACACCTCGCGCAGTGCAACCGCCAGCACCGCACCCAGCGCCGTGGCCAGAAAGCCAGCGGTGCCGCCCAGCAATGCGTGATTGAAATTGACCTGGCTGGCGCCATAGAACGCATTGTAAAGGCTGACGCCGCCAAGGCCGACGACGATCAGCAAGGCGAGCGCGAAGCCCAGGCTCACCAGCGGGCTGGCCTGAAAATGGCTGGACCAGGTCGTTCGGAGGTGTGCGGGTGCTGGCATGAAGGGGTTCACCTGTGTGAGGGTTTAACGCGATGGCACGTGAGAATGCAAAATCGACCCCGATTGGGAGCCCGAGAATATAAGGTTGGTTCAACGGAACCCCCGAACGGCGCAACTATCCTAGGGTCTGTTCCCGTTTCGACGTAACCTATTGATCCCTATGAGAACAGGCCCGTATTGTTGGAGTTCTCACACAACACCAATACGAGCCTGCAATGCC
>NZ_ATDK01000083.1 GCF_000444135.1 Pseudomonas avellanae BPIC 631 | reverse complement strand
CTGTCTTTGCCTTATAGCCCACGTGCGCCCCCACAAAAGTCTTTAAAAGATTACAACTCATCGATTTTAAAGAACATTTATATCTATCACTTTTACAAAAAAAGCGGAAAACGTAAATTTTCGTCCCCTTGATCGTCAAAAACCTATCCCCCCCCAAAAAACGATAATGAAACTTTACAAAATCCGGACGACATCCGTCCAATTTTCTACGCTGGAGGATGAGATCGCCGCTCCTCCGAATTTGTGCGGTATCCGGGCTGTTAATCTATCAATGGATAAGCCTGCAAATTCAAACAGGCTACGATCGGCCAACTGTGAAGGATTCACGTTTTGCAAGCTGTGAAAGATGTTCTCCACACAGCCAGGATTCGCTGAATCCCACTCCGCGATCATAGATTTAATTTTTTTTCTTTGCAGATTCTCTTGTGAACCGCAGAGGTTACACGGAATGATGGGATATGCGCTGTCTGCAGCGATTTTCGCTATGTCTTTCTCGCGACAATATGCAAGCGGTCGGATAACAATGTTTCTTTTATCATCACTAAGAAGCTTAGGGGGCATTCCCTTCAGTTGCGCCTGAAAGAACATATTAAGAAATAAAGTTTCGACCATATCATCCATATGATGACCTAAAGCCAATTTAGTGGCCCCTATTTCTTCTGCAAAACTATAAAGCGTCCCCCTTCTTAGCCTAGAGCAAAGCGAGCAAGTCGTTTTACCTTCTGGAATTTTCCCCTTAACAACGGAGTAGGTATCCTTGTCAATTATATAGTGATCGATGCCTTTGCTCTTGAAATAATCAGGCAATATATCACTTGGAAAGCCGGGCTGTTTCTGATCCAAATTTACGGCTACAACGCTAAATTTTATTTGCGCGACTCTCTGCAAGTGTAGCAATGCGTCTAACATTACAAATGAATCTTTCCCACCGCTGACGCAAGCCATTATCTTATCGCCGTCTTCGATCATTGAGTAATCCACAATGGCCTTCCCGACGTTCCCGCGAAGTTTTTTACTGCGGAGCTCAGCAGCTTTGCTAGGTTGAGATTCTTTTACGTCTATTCTCATGATTAGTAGTCTCTAGTTTAGGTTTTACAAACTAAGGTTGTTCCAAAAAAGCGAGTCGCTCTGGAGACGCCCGTTGATTGCAAAAATTGAGATAGCTAGATTTTATAAAATTTTGGATGCCGAAGGCTAGGCAATGACTCTCGAAAACTAAAGAACGCCTTGCCGGTAAGAAGCCGTATGAGATCCTAGCTACCCATGCGGCACTTGGGAGGTGGAAGCTCTGCTGACCCAAGCAGTCCAGCATTTGCGTTTTGAACACAGGCGCATCAAAGGCCATGGCTCTGAAACGTGCTGGCCAAATCCGACCCGGATGCCTGATCAACGGCAATGCAAAGTAGTCGTCATGTTTATGGAATTGCGCAAAAAGCTCCCCTGGCTGGCTTCGCCAGGGGGCTAAGAAGCGTCAGCGAGCCTTCAACCAATTGGCCATGGTTTTGAGCGGACGACGCTCCAAGTTGAATGTATCTACGAAACGCAGTTCCGGCGACCAATCATTTCCGAGCAAGTCAGACAGAGCGCTAGCGTCCAAACTCCAGAGAGGGTGAACAATTACGTATCGGGTTTCGCGACCGCCTTTACGTTCAAGCAGAAAAGGCATTCCCGAATGCGGTAAGTGGCCGGCAGTTAAGACTCCGGGGCGCATCTGAGCGATGTTTTCCGCCAACCATAGGGCTCGCTCATGCCAACCTATGATCTCGGGATAGGCCGCATCCTGCGCTTCCAGCCCACATGCATAGCTCGGTGTAGTCATTGAGCGCAGATAAGCTAATCCCAAGCGCCAATCGAGAAGGCCATGATATCGACGGTTACCGTATCGCTGAACGCAGCGGTAGCAGGATGTATGGCATTGAGCTGAGTGATCCCCTTCTGCCGACACATTGAGAAAATCTACAAGCGGCCACTGATCTTGATTTTCCAAGACATCATGCAGGATATCAAGAATCTGGGGGCGTGAACCGCCTGGAACCGTTTCCCCTAGACGACGGCAGAGGCCTGATCCATTAATCAGCGCGTCAGCGATCTGCAGCAGCGGCTTTCCCGACCGCACTCGCGGCTCAAGGGCCTCGAACTCATCAGCGGATACATCGAGCTCCAGAGCTGCCTTTTGGACTAGGATTTGCGTTGCACTGATTGCTGCTGCTCGTGTCGATAGACGATCATATTTGCCGCGCCGCGCTACGTGTGACAGATCAAGTCGAGGATCAAACGCTCCTAACTCAAGCTGGATAGATTCTGTCTGCTTGCATGAGATCAAGCCGAATGGAGGCAATGGGTTTCCAATATTTCCCCAACGTGCCAGACCCCAACTAGTACTGCGAGCACTCCTAAGCCAGCCCGCTTCGTAAGCCTGCGGTTCACCGTCAATCTTAGGAGGCTTTTTGGTGCCCGAAGGCATTGTAACCCTTAGATCCGAGGCTTCCTGAACAAGAAACCCCTCACCTTCTCCCTCAATATTGGCGACACCATCATTCATCTGCATGATGGTTACTCCGGCACCGTGCATAACAGTCACATTTCCATGCTCCAGACGGGCCCCCGCACTCACCAAGGTCGCCATACTGCGAACCGACATCCGTCCAACGTCTTCTTCACCGTCCTTTGGATTAAAGTCAGTTCGAAATCCAGCCGGTGTTACATAACGTTTTAGTTCGTCTGGAAGAATCTCTGCCTGACAGTCATCACATTTTAGTGATGCTTGTGGTATCAAATCTGTCCTGGTCGCTGAGCCGCAACTTTTACAGACTGCTACCCAAGTTTCAGTTTCATACCAGTGAGATAACGCCCTGATCGAAAGATCATCCTTTTTGAACCCTTGAGGGGTAGATAGACTCCCAGTAAAGCCAACAACGCGATGTTTCTGCTTGTCTTTGACCAATACCGCTCCTGGTGCATATTCAAAGACGGCAAGATCAAGATCACGATCCATAGTGGACCATTCGTAATCTTCAGTCCCTCCAACTTTTACAGGGCGAAGACCTAGATATAGGTTACGAACACGAGTAGGCATACCGTACATTGGTAACAATCCCCATTCAGCCAAAAACCGCGCAAGCCCCATTTCCGACTTAGGTGCATATATTTTAAGTGCGCCGATCTCTTTCATCAACTGTTCAACATTAGATTTTTCTTTAAGACGATTTCGTTGTTCTGGATCGAAGGATGCTACCTCAATGAAGCTATCACGCTCAGCGAGGGTTTTAATCAGCGCGTCGTGCAAACGGTCAGGCCACGACGCTTGAGGGTTATGAAAGTAATCTTGAGTGGATATATATTCACCGTGAACGTCAGGTGGCATAACCAAATCACCCGGATACACATCGCCAGCATTCGCGCACTGGTCACGTAAATATTTAAATGCCGCACGCAACCAATTCTTACGCACTAAACGCAACGGAATGGGGTCGTGACCGATAGCGAGAAAAGGTGGGGGTGGCGGGTCGCCAGTAATAGCACGCGGATGCGCAAAGTAATATGCGTCATGACTTCGACCGCGACAGAAAGTAATAACCAGCGAGAACGCCTGACCTCGGCGCCCGGCTCGACCGACTCGCTGTTGGTAATTGAATCTCTGAGGAGGCATGTTGGCCTGATATACACTCTGCAAGGCGCCGATGTCGATTCCCACCTCCATGGTGGTAGTGACAGACAACATATCAATTTCTTGGGCACGTTTCTGTATTTCACTTTCGTCGTCGACAAAGATACCTTTGAACTTGCGCAATCGATCCGAAAAATCGTCCGTCTGCCCAGTCAACTCTTCTACACGCAAACGGAATCGGTCAACGCCTTCTTCTTGTCCACGAACGATGCGACTACCCAAAAAATTATTGCGCCACAACTCTTCAGCTCGTCCAGTCGCTTGCTCGCCTAGTTTCTCTCCGCAACGAGTGCACCTCCCGGGCCCGCGGTGAAGGTGCACTCTCTCACAGTTTTCACAGCGCCAATACGGATCGCTTTCCTTCGCTATCTTGAGATACAGCTTGCCAATATGAATTATCCCGCTTGGGTGCCCTAATGCTGAGAGGTCGTCAAGAATGCCGCTCAGACCGTCGATGGCGCCGCCACCCGGGAACACAACTTGGGCGAAACGATGCACCCGCTTATTCTTGATATCCGATCCTGATAGCCATTCTATTACGTTATCGCCCTCGACAAACTTATTGTCCAAGACACGATAGGCTCCCGCGAAAACACGTAACCAAGTATCCAAGCGATCTGCTTTTTCATCGTTCCCGTCCATAATGGACGGATATGCCAGCCCAGTTTCTTCCAATGCAAAAAAAGTGTTTGCAAAAATTACGTCATCAATAAGCTCATACTGTCCTTTCAGTATTTCCTTGTTGAGACCTGCTTTTTGAACATCATTTAACTTGTGGGAATAAGCCGGCCGCCCTTCATTCTGGACGAACAGATCATGCCAAACTTTCCCCTCAAAATGTTTTTTGCCAAGGCGATCAAATGGGTGAACTCCTAGCGAGACAAAGTCGGAAGTAAGTGCGCCAATGCTGGAGTCAGTACTGCACTGAAGGAGCTTGCTAAGAGAGATTCTATCGCTGTCTTTCTGCGTTCCCGAGGTCAGTTGTTTGTTGAATTTATCGACAAACAAAGCCATTTCTGACGGGTTCGTTGCGAGAGATGCCATAAGTGGGCCAAATTCGAGCGGATCGATCCACTCCTCCCTGGATTTCTTAACCAATTCACGTGCAGCAGTTACCAACACTTCACGTCGCAAATCACGTAGGTGTAACGTCTCTATCTCTAA
>NZ_ATDK01000082.1 GCF_000444135.1 Pseudomonas avellanae BPIC 631 | reverse complement strand
CGCCCTGCGGGCAGAAGCCCGCTCTGCGTCCGGTGCATCGCTATGTACAAGTCCGCTTCTGATTCTGGCCGAAGGCCGTGGGAGCTTGCTCGCGAAGAGGCCGGTACAGTCCCGGGAATAGGGCGTTTGAACCAGCGTCTTCGTGAGCAATGTGGATCGCCGCCCCTTTCACACAGGAGTATGTAATCCCCCTGATGCGGCGATTTTAGCCCCGCATCGTGCGACGCTCCGCGTCGTCACGCCGTTCCGGACGCTCCGCGTCCTCTGTTGCGCGGCGCGAATACCTATGAACAACACCCACCCGACGCCAGGTCCTTGAGGATCGGGCAGTCGGCGCGGTCGTTGCCCTGGCAGTTTTCCACCAGTTCCTCAAGCGTGTCGCGCAGGCTGGCCAGTTCGTCGATTTTCTGGTTTAGCTGGACGATGTGCTGGCGGGCCAGGGCCTTGACGTCTGCGCTGGCGCGTTGGCGGTCTTGCCAGAGGGTCAGCAGTTTGCCGACCTCTTCCAGCGAAAATCCCAGGTCCCGTGAGCGTTTGATGAACGCCAGGGTGTGCAGGTCTTCGGCGCCGTACAACCGATAACCGCTGTCGCTGCGATGCGCCGCTTTCAGCAGGCCTATGGACTCGTAATAGCGGATCATCTTCGCGCTCAAACCGCTGCTTTTGGCTGCCTGGCCGATGTTCATGGTTTGTCCTCCAGATCACGCGGCTTCCAGGTTTTCAGCAGCAGGGCGTTGCCCACCACACTGACGCTGGACAGCGCCATGGCCGCGCCCGCCAGTACCGGGTTGAGGTAGCCCAGCGCCGCAAGCGGGATGCCGATCAGGTTGTAGACGAACGCCCAGAACAGGTTCTGGCGGATCTTCGCGTAGGTCCGTCGGCTGATGTCCAGGGCAGCTGGCACCAGTCGCGGGTCGCCGCGCATCAATGTAATGCCCGCGGCATGCATCGCGACATCAGTCCCGCCGCCCATCGCGATGCCCACGTCAGCCGCCGCCAGCGCCGGTGCATCGTTGATGCCGTCACCGACCATGGCCACCACATGGTTGCTTTTCAGCCGCATGACGGTATCTGCCTTGTCGGCAGGCAGCACCTCGGCGTGTACGTCGTGTATCCCCAGCGCTCTGGCAACCACCTGCGCGCTGCCGCGGTTATCGCCGGTCAGCAAATGGCTGGTGATGCCGCGCGCGTTCAGCGCCTTGATTGCCTGATCAGTGCCGGGCTTGAGCGTGTCCCCAAACGCAAACATGCCGATCACTTTCGGCTCCGGAGCCTGCTCGATCAGCCAGGACAGGGTGCGCCCGTCGGCTTCCCAGATGCGTGCGGATTCGGCCAGCTCGCCCATTGGCAGGCCGCTTTCGTCCAGCAAGCGCCGATTGCCCAGCGCCAGTTCGCGGCCCTGAACCGTGCCGGCGATCCCGCGGCCACTCAGAGCGTGGCTGTTTTCGACCGGGTCGAGTTTCAACTGCCATTCATCGCAGACGTCCAGCACGGCCTTGGCTAACGGATGTTCGCTGCCACGTTGCAGCGCGCCCGCCAGTTGCAGCAGGTGCTCTTCATTGCCCAGCACCGCGCTCATATTGGTGATGCGCGGGGTGCCCGAGGTCAGCGTGCCGGTCTTGTCGAACACTACGGCATCCACGTCATGGGCGCGCTCCAGTGCTTCTGCGTCCTTGATCAGAATGCCGTAGCGCGCCGCCACACCCGTTCCGGCCATGATCGCTGTTGGCGTCGCGAGGCCCAGCGAGCAAGGGCAGGCGATCACCAGCACCGCGACGGCGTTGATCAGCGCGACTTCCAATGATGCACCGACCAGCAGCCAGCCCGCCAGCGTGAAGAAAGCGATCACCAGCACGGTCGGTACAAACACCTGACTGACTTTATCCACCAGTTTCTGGATCGGTGCCTTGCCTGCCTGTGCGTCTTCGACCAGACGAATGATGCGCGCCAGCACCGTTTCGGCGCCCAGCGCGGCAGTACGAATCAGCAAGCGACCTTCGGCATTGATGGCTCCGCCAGTAACCTTGTCACCCGGCTGCTTGGCCACCGGAAGACTTTCACCGGTAATCAACGCTTCATCGGCATGGCTGCGCCCTTCAAGCACTTCGCCATCCACAGGAAAGCGTTCACCTGGCTTGACCAGCACAGCGTCGCCAAGCCGAAGCTCGCTGATCGCGACGTCTTGTTCCACGCCTTCTGTCAGCCGTAGGGCGCGGTCCGGGCGCAATGCTTCCAGGGCGCGAATGGCGCTGGCAGTCTGGCGTTTGGCGCGGCTTTCCAGGTATTTGCCCAACAGCACCAAGGCGATGACCGCCGCCGACGCTTCGAAATACAGGTGCGGCGTAGTACCCGGTGCGGCGTGCAGCCATTGATAGACGCTCAGGCCATAACCCGCGCTGGTGCCGATGGCGACCAGCAGGTCCATGTTGCCTGCGCCTGCGCGTACGGCTTTCCACGCGGCCAGATAAAACCGCGCGCCCAGGATGAACTGCACCGGTGTCGCCAGGGCGAACTGCGCCCATGCGGGAAGCATCCAGTGCACGCCCAGCGGCGTCAGGAGCATCGGCGCGATCAGTGGCAACGCCAGCGCTATCGCCAGCAGCAATGCCCAGCGCTCGCGGTGCAGATGCTGGACTTTTTTCTCGGCGTCGGCCTGCCTGTCCGGAATCAGCGTTGCGCCATAGCCTGCGCGGGTGACGGCTGAAATCAGGGTGTGCGGATCGGTTTGCGGGGCGACGCTGACGTGCGCGCGTTCATTGGCGAGGTTGACCGTCACGCTGTTGACCCCCGGCACTTTGGCCAAGGCACGCTCGACCCGACCTGCGCAACTGGCACAGGTCATGCCGCTGATCGGCAGGTCGAAGGTGGTGGTGTCTTGCATCTGTAACACTCCCTGAGACTGAATGCCTGCAAGGATCAACCTTGCCACATGGGCAAGGTCAAGCGCGAATCAATAGTTGAGGTCGGCCTTCTTGAGGTACAGCCCATTCAGGTCGGTGGCGATGCGGTACTTGAGGATATCCCCGGCATGCAGCTGGATCTTGGTACTGCGCGCAGCTTCCATCCCGCCTTCGCAGCCGCCCACGGTGCCGCGCAGTGTGGTCAGGCGCACGGACACTTCGCCGGGCGGCAGGTTGAAAGACACCGAATCTTCCTGAAACAGCCTTCCGGCCAGGCGGTCCTGAACATAGATGCCGATCTCGCAGGAGGTCGCCACTTCCAGCCGCTCTCGGGAAATGATCAGAATGCCGTAGTCCTGAGCAGCCTGAGTGGCCGGTGCGATAGCCAAGAAACCGAGAATGCTGAAGAGGCTCACTGCTGACCAGCGCATCGCTGATACTCCTGATGTAAACGTTGATGAGTCAGCTTGGCTCACGATCAGCCC
This sequence comes from Pseudomonas avellanae BPIC 631, assembly GCF_000444135.1. GTDB lineage: Bacteria > Pseudomonadota > Gammaproteobacteria > Pseudomonadales > Pseudomonadaceae > Aquipseudomonas > Aquipseudomonas avellanae. The sequence continues at coordinate 29,946 of NZ_ATDK01000082.1, read as the reverse complement.
GAATACCAGCCCGGCAGCGATAACAGAAACTTGACCTTACCATGATGGCAAGGTTGAAGATGAGCGCCATCCATCATTGAAGGAGTGACAGCATGCAGTTATTCACTGTTCAAGGCATGACCTGCGGGCACTGTGTTCGCGCCGTGACCGAAGCGATCAAAAATGACGACCCTGCCGCCGAGGTACAGGTCGAACTGACCAGCAAACAGGTGAAGGTACAGAGCAGCCTGTCGCCGGAGCAAATTATCGGGCTGATCGGCGAAGAGGGTTATCAGGCGCAATTGGCATGATTCAAAACGGGGAAGTCGGTTGATTTCCCCATTCCATGTATCCAAAGTCATGCTGAAAAATTTTGAATTAATTCTCCCGTTCGTCGTTCTCTGTCAGGTAAGCCGGTTAAACTTGCCCGTTGCTCTGCACCCGTTAATGGACACCCGATGAACCTACGAACGATCCTTATCCTCGGCTCACTGAGCGCTTTCGGCCCTCTGGCCATCGACTTCTATCTTCCCGGCTTCCCGGCCATGGCCTCGTATTTCGGGACCGATGAAAAACACGTGCAGTTGACCCTGGCCGCCTATTTTCTGGGCCTGTCGCTCGGTCAACTGGCTTACGGTCCAGTGGCTGACCGCTTTGGCCGGCGGATCCCGATGCTGGTCGGCGTGACGCTGTTCATGCTCGCATCGGTGGCTTGCGCCTTTGCGCCGAGTCTCGAATGGCTGATCGGTGCACGCTTTATCCAGGCGCTGGGAGGCTGTGCCGGGATGGTTCTGTCGCGGGCGATCGTCAGCGACAAGTGCAATGCGGTCGAGTCCGCCAAGGTCTTTTCGCAGCTGATGCTGGTCATGGGCCTTGCGCCAATTCTGGCGCCGATGCTGGGCGGTGTGTTGGTTAGCACCTTCGGCTGGCAATCGATCTTTGCCAGCCTCGCGCTGTTCAGTGCTGCCTGTCTGACTGCGGTTGCGCTGTGGCTGCCGGAAAGCATGCCGGCCAGCACGCCTCGCCAACCGTTGAACGGCGCGTTGCGCCAGTACGTCAATCTGCTGCAAGACCGCGTTTTCATCGGTCATGCCCTGACGGGCGGCATCGCGATGGCAGGGATGTTCGCTTACGTCGCCGGGTCGCCGTTTGTGTTCATCAAGCTGTATGGCGTGCCTGCCGAGCATTACGGCTGGCTGTTCGGGATGAATGCGGCGGGCTTCATTCTGGTTGCGCAGATCAACGCCCGTATTCTGCGCAAGACGGGTCCTGCGTTTTTGCTGTCACGCACGGTCTGGATCTACCTGGCGGCAGCGCTGGTTTTGCTCGCGATCACCGGGCTGCGTACCGAGGCGCTGTGGCCGCTGCTGGTGCCGCTGTTCATTTGTGTGGCGAGCCTGGGTTGCATCATCCCCAATGCGTCTGCCTGTGCGATGAATGGCCAATGGGCTCGCGCCGGCAGTGCGTCAGCTTTGTTGGGTTGCCTGCAATTTAGCGTCGCCGCCGTGGCGGCCAGTCTGGTCAGCGTGTTGCATGACGGCACCGCCACACCGATGGCGCTGGTGATCAGCCTGTGCGGCGTGCTGACCGTGAGCATTTCGGTGCTGACACGCCGTGCCCAAGCCAGGCGCGATGTTCAGGCCCAGACCGCCTGATCAGTTGCAGTGGTGGTGTCAGTGCAAGGTGCACTGACACCACAGCAGCGCTTCAGAACCCTTCAAGCACAACCTTGCCTTTGGCCTTGCCGCTTTCCAGCAGGGCGTGAGCACGACGCAGGTTTTCGGCGTTGATGGTGCCGAAGTGTTCACCGAACGTGGTTTTCAGCGTGCCGGCGTCAATCAGCTCGGCCACCCGGTTGAGCAGGTTGTGCTGTTCGATCATGTCCTCGGTTTCAAACATCGACCGCGTGTACATGAACTCCCAGTGCAGCGACAGGCTCTTGCGCTTGAGCTTTGACACGTCCAGCGTCTTCGGATCATCAATCAGGCCCAGCTTGCCTTGTGGCTTGAGCGCCTCGACCAGTTGGTCCAGATGCTGCTCGGTCTGGGTCAGGCTGGCCACATGGGTCACCTGGTTAAGGCCGACGCGTTTCAGCTCTTCGCTCAACGGCTTGCTGTGGTCCAGCACTTCGTGTGCACCCAGCTCGCGAACCCAGCTTTCGGTCTCGGCTCGCGAGGCGGTGCCGATGACTTTCAGCGAGGTCAGTTGCCGCGCCAGCTGCGTCAGGATCGACCCTACGCCACCGGCCGCGCCGACAATCAGCAGGCTTTGCGAACCTTCGCCTTTGTGCTGTGCAACCTGCAGGCGCTCGAACAGCAGCTCCCAGGCCGTGATCGCGGTCAACGGCAGCGCCGCCGCATGAGCAAAACTCAGGGTCTTGGGCATGTGGCCGACGATGCGCTCGTCCACCACATGCAGCTCGCTGTTGCCACCCGGTCGGGTCAGCGATCCGGCATAGAACACCTTGTCGCCCGGCTTGAACAGCGTGACCTGACTGCCGACCGTCTTCACGACGCCCGCCACATCCCAGCCCAGTACCTTGGCTGCGCCGTCTTCCGGCTGGACGTTCTGACGGATCTTGGTGTCCACCGGGTTGACGGAGATCGCCTTGACCTCGACCAGCAGATCACGAGCGCCGGCCACCGGCTCGGGCAGTTCGATGTCCTGCAATGCCTGGGCGTCGCTGATCGGCAGAGACTGGTAATACGCGATGGCTTTCATGTCAGTGACCTCAAAGGAAAATGATGGACGGATCATTGGCTATTTCCAGTAAAGATAAAACCCGCTAAAACGGCAGTCTCTTTCAATTTTATTTTGATAATACGAGGCGTTGATGCTGCGTTTTGATGACCTGCAGTTGTTCGTGCGTGCAGCGGACCTGGGCAGCCTTTCTGCTGCGGCGCGGGTGATGGACCTGTCGGCGGCGGTTGCCAGTGCCGCCCTCAAGCGTATCGAGCGGCAACTGGGTGCGCGTTTGCTGGCGCGTTCTACCCGCAGCCTGCGCCTGACCGCCGAAGGTGAAGGGTTTCTGGAATACGCGCGCGCGGCACTCGGCAGCCTGGAAGAGGGGCGGCGCCTGCTGGCCAGCAGTCAGGACCGTTGCGAGGGCGTGCTGCAACTGTCGGCACCGTCGGACTTTGGCCGCAACGTCCTTTTGCCCTGGCTGGACGAATTTCAGCAACAACATCCGCAGTTGACCGTGCGTCTGTTGCTGGGCGACCGTATTGCCGATCTGTTCCGCCAGCCTGTCGATGTCGCGCTGCGTTACGGTGCGCCTGAGGACTCCAGCCTGGTTGCGCTGCCGGTGTTGCCTGACAACCGGCGGGTGCTCTGTGCAGCGCCGGATTATCTGCAGCGTCATGGTGAGCCGCAGCAGGTCGAGCAACTGGCACACCATAACTGCCTTCTGTTCATGCTGGGTGATCGCATCCATGACCGCTGGACGCTGGAGGACGGCAAGCGCGAGATCAGCCTGACGGTCAGCGGCAACCGGGTCAGCGACGATGCCGATGTGGTGCGTCGTTGGGCTGTTGCAGGCGAAGGTGTAGCGTACAAGTCCTGGCTGGACGTTGCCGCCGATGTGAGGGCCGGGCACCTCAAAGTGTTGATGCCTGACTTGATGGGCGAGCGGGCACCGCTGAACTTGCTGTGCGCGCACCGTGCACAACTCAGCAAGCCCGTCATTCTGTTACTGGAAATGCTCAGGTCACGTTGTAAGCAACATGCTGTAGGCCAGTCGCCTGTTGGTTTGTTGTAATGGCCTGCTTGAAGTAGGAAACGGCCTACGGAAGTGTCGGAAAATAAAGTATTTAAATTTATTTAAAAAATGAAAGATTCCGGTGCCAGAACAAATTTGAAACTGACTGTTGTGAAGTGGTTTTGGCATTTTTGTCATAGGCATTGCGCTTGTCTTTTCGAGGCGCGCTCGAAGTGAGGTCCGAAAGCCCCTTTCCAGAGCGGTTGCAGCGTTATAGCAGGATGCCCTTCAATCCGCCTTATCGCTGCAGCTTCTGGCGATTTTCCGTGCAGGTGCGCGACAACAGTTTGTACGAAAAGTTTTTCACTCCCTTAGGGCAGAGGGCATAGAGTTTATACTTGTCATTTCAGATAAGAGCCGCGTTGAACTTTACGGCGGCGTGATCGCTTTCATTAAGTCATCGCGATAGATGAATGTTTCAACAGGGAGGGAACACATGGAATACGGACCTGGCATCAGCCAGATTGCGACATTGCTGGCCGACCCCAAGCGCAGCGCAATGCTCTGGGCGCTGATGGACGGTACGGCTCGCCCTGTCGACGAACTGGCCATTCTGGCGGGGGTCTCGGCAGCGTCTGCGGGCGCGCATCTGGCACGTCTGACCAGTGGTGGTCTGTTGAGGCAGGAGGCGCGAGGGCGCAAGCGTTTCTTTCGTCTGGCCGCGCCGGAGGTGGGCGCTGCGGTGGAAGCGCTGGCTTGCGCGTCGGTGGCCAGTGCTGATCAGATCAATCGTCGTTTTGCCCAACCCATGCCGCTTTTGCCGCTACGTCGCGCGCGGGTCTGCTCCGATCATCTGGGGGGTGAAATAGCCGCCGAACTGTATCAGCGCCTGCTGGAGGCGGGCTGGATAGAAAGGCATGAGAAGCGCATCGAGGTCACGAGCAGGGGAGTGGCCCTGTTTGCCGAGCGCGGCATCTACATACCCGCACTGGCGCAGCGCAAACGCGAAACGGTCTGCGCCTGCCCCAAATGGAACGACCGCAGCCCGCACCTGGGTGGCGCGCTGGGGGCAGGGCTGTTGCAGCTGTTCATTCAGATGGGCTGGCTGCGCACCACCGAAGAGTCCAGCACCCTGCAGGTTTCATCCAGCGGGCAGCGGGAAATCAACAGGATCGCGGCGGCGGCCTGAGTCGTATCTGCGCCGTAAAAGCGGACGCGTTGCGTCCCTTGCGGCGCAGAAATTTCAGGGCTTGACCAGTCGTGCATCCAGGCTGTTTTGCGCCAGGCGGCGTGCCTGATCTTCGGTCATGCCCAGATGGGTGTGCAGCGCGTGGAAGTTTTCGGTCACGTAGCCACCGAAGTAGGCCGGGTCGTCCGAGTTCACGGTGACTTTCACGCCACGCTCGAGCATGTCGAGAATGTTGTGCTGGGCCATGTCGTCGAACACGCACAGTTTGGTGTTGGACAGCGGGCAGACGGTCAGCGGGATCTGTTCGTCGATGATGCGCTGCATCAGCCGCTCGTCTTCGATGGCGCGTACGCCGTGGTCGATGCGCTGGATTTTCAACAGGTCCAGTGCTTCCCAGATGTATTCCGGCGGGCCTTCTTCGCCGGCGTGTGCGACGGTCAGGAAGCCTTCGTTGCGCGCACGGTCAAAGACGCGCTGGAATTTGCTCGGCGGATGGCCCATCTCGGAGCTGTCGAGGCCGACGGCGACGAACGCATCACGAAACGGCAGCGCCTGGTCGAGGGTCTTTTCGGCTTCGTCTTCGGACAGATGACGTAGAAAGCTCAGGATCAAACCACTGTCTACGCCCAGCTTCGACTTGCCGTCTTTCAACGCCCCGGTAATCCCGGCCAGTACCACTTCAAAGGCAATGCCACGGTCGGTATGGGTTTGCGGGTCGAAGAACGGCTCGGTGTGGATAACGTTCTGTTCCTTGCAGCGCAGCAGGTACGCCCAGGTCAGGTCGTAGAAATCCTGCTCGGTGCGCAACACATCTGCGCCGCGGTAATACAGGTCGAGGAACTCCTGCAAATTGTTGAAGGCATACGCCTTGCGCAGCGCTTCGACGTCATTCCACGGCAGGGCAATCCTGTTGCGTTCGGCCAAGGCGAACAGCAGCTCGGGTTCCAGCGAGCCTTCGAGGTGCAAGTGCAGTTCTGCCTTGGGCAGCGCGTTCAACCAGTCGTACATATTCTTTTCTCATCAGGTGCAGATCGCGTGCATTCTACAGATGCATGTCGCTGCGCAGGGTAAAACCTGACCGAGCGTTCAACTTGCCTCCTGTTCGCGACGGTAAGCGTAGGTGTCGGCGAAGCGCGAAAGCAGAAATTCGGCACAAGTCGTTACAGGATAGCGGGCCGGATGAGTTTCGCTCTGGCAACCGGGCAGGCATTCGATGCGAGTATCGGGATGCGGCTCGGCGAAAAACGGCATCGAGTAGCGATCGACGCCCAATGGGCTGACGACCCGATGCGGCGTGGACAGGTAACGGTCATTGCTCCAGCGCGCCATCATGTCGCCAAGGTTGACCACGAAAGTGCCGTCGATCGGCGGCGCGTCGATCCATTCGCCGCGTACGTCGCGAACCTGCAAACCGCCCGCCGTGTCTTGATACAGCAACGTGATGCAGCCGTAGTCGGTGTGCGCGCCCGCGCCCTGTTGCTCGCTTGAAGTCGCCGTATGGCGCGGCGGGTAATGGATCATGCGCAGCACACTGACCGGGTCCTGAAAACGCTGATCGAAGAAGTCACGCTCGATGCCCAATGCCAGGGTCATGGCGCGCAGCAGGGTTTGCGCCAGTGCCTGCATGTCCAGGTAATGCTGCTCCATCAGGCCTTCCCAGCCGGGAATCGCCGGGTGGCGGTTGGGGCCGCGTAACGGTTTGCCGGCCAGCACGTCGGGATGATTGGCATCCAGGTGCAGGCCCATGTCGAAGGTTTCTTTCAGGTCGCTCGGCAGGCTGGGGTCCAGTTGCTCAGTGGCGATGGCGCCGTAGCCGCGATGGTGCGTGCTTTGCGTGATGTCGATGCGCAGCTTTTCAGCAGCATCGCGGGCGAAGAAGTCTTTGGCTACCGATTGCACCTGTTCGATGCGCTCGGCAGTGATCGGGTGGCCCTTGATGTAGAAAAAGCCCCATTCCCGACAGGCGCTGTCTATCTGTGTGGCGACAGCCTGCCAGGCTTGGGTATCAGTGCCGTAAAGCGGGCTGATGTCGATGATGGGAAGCTGGTCCATTAACCGGTCCTGGAAATCATTGTGGTGTTGCGTGTCGATGAGCGTGCCCGCCGAAACGGGCACGCGATGCCAGCCGGTTATTTAGGCAGTTCGGCTTTGATGCCTTCGACGTAATAGTTCATCGACGCCAGCTCGGCGTTGGTCGCGACCACGCCGTCAGCAATTTTGATCGTGCCGTTCTGGTCCTTGATCGGGCCGGTGAACGGGTGGAACTCGCCGCTTTCGATGCTGGCGATGAGCTTCTGCGCTTCGGCCTTCACGTCAGCAGGCACCACGTCGCTGATCGGCAGTTCGACCGTGCCTTCTTTCAGGCCGCCCCAATAATCCTGTGGCTTCCAGGTGCCGGCGATAACGCCTTCTGCTGCCTGAATGTAATGCGGGCCCCAGTTGTTGACGATGGAGGCCAGCACTGCTTTGGGCCCGAAGTGCGCCATGTCTGAAGCGTAGCCCACGGCATACACGCCACGACGCTCGGCGGTCTGAATCGGTGCCGGGCTGTCGGTGTGCTGGAACACCACGTCCACACCCTGATCGATCAGGGCGTTGGCGGCGTCGGCTTCTTTGCCCGGATCGAACCAGGAGTTGACCCACACCACTTTGATCTCGGTGCCGGGGTTGTATTTGTTCAGCGCCAGCTGGATGGCGTCGATGTCGCGCAGCACTTCAGGGATCGGGAAGGAGGCGACGTAACCGATCTTCTTGGTCTTGGTCATCTTCGCCGCGATGTAACCGCTGACGTAGCGGCCTTCATAGGTGCGGGCCAGATAAGTGCCCATGTTCTTGTCCTGCTTGTAGCCCGTTGCGTGCTCGAATTTCACTTTGGGGAATTGCTTGGCAACTTTCAGGGTCGGGTTCATGTAACCGAAGGAGGTGCTGAAAATCAGGTCGTAGCCGCCCTTGGCCATGTTGCGGATCACCCGCTCGGCGTCTGCACCTTCCGGGACGTTTTCCACGTAGCTGCTGCTGACCTTGTCACCCAGCGCCGCGACCATCGCCTTGCGGCCCTGCTCGTGCTGATAGGTCCAGCCGTGGTCGCCGATGGGGCCGATGTAGACGAATCCGACTTTCAGCGGATCGGCTGCCGAGGCGAGCAGGCTGGAGCCGATGCCGACAACAGCGGCCATGGCGCACAGCAGTTTTTTCAGAGGACGACGTGGGTTGGTCAGGTGCATCGGGTCTAGCTCCTTGCGGTCTTGTTGGAGTGCATACCCCGACAATGCAAATAACTGACCAACAGGACAACTATGCCGCCAGCGCGTCTTTGATTCTGCCCAAAGGGCGTGGGAATTGTCCGCGAAAAAGGCGGTGTATTCCCCCGAAAATGAATCGTCTGAACTATGGTCTTCGCAGACAAGTCCGCTCCACAGTGCTGCTCTTGATTCTGGCCGAAGGCCGCGGACTTGTCCGCGAAAAAGGCGGTGTATTCCCCCGAAAATGAATCGTCTGAACTATGGTCTTCGCGGACAAGTCCGCTCCTACACAGTGCTGCTCTTGATTCTGGCCGAAGGCCGCGGACTTGTCCGCGAAAAAGGCGGTGTATTCCCCGAAAATGAATCGTCTGAACTATGGTATTCGCGGACAAGTCCGCTCCTACACAGCGCTGCTCTTGATTCTGGCCGAAGGCCGTGGGAGCGAACTTGTTCGCGAAGACTTTAGTTCAGACGATGCATTTTCGGAGGATATGCCAGCCTTTTCGCGAACAATGCGGATCGCCGCCCCGGTCGCTCTCACGGCCTTCGGCCAGAATCAAAAGCAGTGCTGTGGGCAACGCGAGTGCAGCGCTACGGTGCAGCGGCGAGCGTCTGCGCTGTCAACTGGTGCAGCGGGTGCTGCGTTCGACTATGCACATCGGCGTACCGGCCACTGGCTCGCGCATGATCTGCACTTGCACGTCGAACACCTGACACACCAGCTCGGCGGTCAGCACATCACCCGGCGCGCCGCAGGTCACCAGACGTCCGCCCTGCATCACCGCCAGATGGTCGGCGTAGCGGCAGGCCTGATTGATGTCATGGAGCACGGTAATCACGGTTTTGCCTTCAGCGCTCAGCTCGCGCATCAGGTCCAGCAGTTCGACCTGATGGCTGATGTCCAGGTAGGTGGTCGGTTCGTCGAGCAGAACAATGTCGGCGTCCTGCGCAAGAATCATCGCCAGCCAGGCGCGCTGCCGCTGCCCTCCGGACAAATCGGACAGTGGGCGTTCGGCCAGGGTGTCCAGTTCCATGCGCTGCAACGCCTGATCGACACTGTGCTGATCGGCCCCGCTCAAACGCCCCCACAAACTGTTGTGCGGGCTGCGGCCGTAAGCCACCAGTTGACGCACGCTGACGCCTTCGGGAATCGGCAGCACTTGCGGCAAAAACGCCACCTTGCAGGCCAGCTCTCTGGCCGACAGCTGGCTGTAGGTTTTACCGTCCAGGCTCAGGCTGCCCGACTGCGGGGTGAGGATCCGCGCGAACGCCTTGAGCAATGTGGATTTGCCGCAACCGTTGGGGCCGATCAGCGCGGTGACCTGTCCTGGCGGAGGGCTGAATGACAGGTCCTGCACGATCCGCGTTGCGCCGTAGCCGATGTCGAGGTGCTGCGCCTTCAGAATGCTCATGGGTCAACCTTTGAATCGGGCCAGCAGCCAGAGAAAATACGGAGCGCCGATCACGGCGGTGAGAATCCCGGCAGGGATCTCGCTGGGCGCGATCAGCGTGCGGCCCAGCGTATCGGCCAGCACCAGCAACAGCGCGCCCAGCACCATCGACGCGGGCAGCAGGTATTGATGATGACCGCCGACCAGACGGCGCGCCATGTGCGGCGCGACCAGCCCGACAAAACTCACCGGGCCGATGATGCCCACACCCAGGCTGGTCAACAGCACGGCGCTGCCCATCGCCAGCCAGCGAATACGTTTCAGGCTTGTGCCAAGGCTCTGTGCTGCCTCATCACCAAGGCTGATCAGGTTGAGCGGTTTGGCCAGCAGCAAACTGAGCGGGATCAGCAGCAAAAGCGGCGTGGCCAGCAAGACGTGGTGCCAGTTGCGGCTCCACAAACTGCCGGTCAAGGCCAGCAGCGCGGTGTTGATGTCCAGTGGATTGGACAGGATCAGAAACTCGGTGATGCTCGATAGCGTGACCGCAATCGCCACCCCGGACAGCGCAAAACGCACCCCGGAAAACTGCACGCCGGTGTTGTACAACGCCAGCAGCAATGCGCCCGCCGCACCGCCCAGACAGGCCACAAACGGCAGCGCAGCCACGGGCAATTGCGGCAGGCCGATGATGGCGATGGTCAGCGCCAGCCCTGCGCCCTGGGTCACACCCAGGATTTCCGGCGAGGCCAGCGGGTTGCGAATCACGCCTTGCACGATGGCGCCCGCCAGGCCGAGCGCACAGCCGGTCATGATCGCGATCAGGCCGCGTGGCAGGCGATGATTCCAGACTTCAAAGTCTTTGCTGTCGTGGGCGATCAGATGATCAAGTACCGCGCCAGGCTTAAGCCACACGGTGCCCGCGCTGAGGCTCAACAACAGCGCCAGTGCCAGCAACATGATCAGCAATAACAGCCGGGAGCGAGGCTGGTTCATAGCGCACGCCTCGCCAGAAACAGAAAGAACGGCGCGCCGATCAACGCCGTCACCACGCCAGCCGGTGTTTCAACGGGGAACGCCACCGCACGGCTGATCAGGTCGGAAGCCAATACAATGGCCGCGCCCAGACCGGCACTGATCGGTATCAGCCAGCGGTAGTCGTTGCCCAGCCATTGGCGAGCAATGTTTGGCGCGATCAGGCCGACAAAGGCAATCGGCCCGACCGCACAAACGCTGGCACCGACCAGCAGCAGGCTGACCACAAACACTAGAAGCCGCAGGGCACCAATGCGCACGCCCAGCGAACGGGCGGCGTCCTCGCCCAGGTTGATGAGGTTCAGGCGCGGCGCACAGGCAATCGCCAACACCAGGCCGATCAGCGTGCAAGGCCAGAGCAGTTGCAGTTGCTCGGCACCGACATTGGCCAGTGAGCCGGCCAGCCAGTTGAGGACACTCTGCGCCTGGGCCTCGACCAGAATCACTGTGAGGCGAGTCAATGCTGCACACAGCGCCGCAACGGCGACCCCCGCCAGCACCAGTCGGCCTTGCGCGGTGGTCGGCGACCATGCGCCACCGAGGCTGAACACGGTGATCCACGCCAGTGCGCCGCCGATGCAGGTCATCAACAATGCGCCACCGGCAAAAGGCAGGGCGACCAGCCCGGTGGAAAACAGCGCCAGACCCAATGCCGCGCCTGCCGTGACGCCAAACAAGGACGGCGAGGCCAGACGGTTGCGCGTAATGCCTTGCATCAAGGCCCCGGCGACACCGAGACACGCTCCCACCAAGGCTGCGCACAAGGCACGTGGCACCCGCAGTTGCGCGACGATATACGCGATATTGCCGCCCTCGCGGCCCTGCGTGAACAGCCCGTTCCAGGCATCTATCTGACGAATGCTGAACGACGACAAGGCGAACAGCGACACCCAGAACAGTCCCAGGCAGGTCATGGCAATCACGCCCGCCATCAGCCAGCGGCGCATTTAAGGGTTCAGCACGGCCTTGCCGCCCTTGAGTACGGCAAGCGCATCGTCTGCGATCTGCTCGGACGCCATGATTCCGCGATTGCGCGCCCAGCTGTCACCGTCAACTTCGGCCACCTGTTTATTGCGTACGGCGCCAAGCACCTGCCACAGCGGCTGCTTGCTCCAGGTGTCGACAATGCTCGGGCGACGATAATGACCGACCAGCAACCAGTTGGGGTCCAGGGCGAGCAGTTGCTCCAGGCTGACGAACTCGGTGGGCGCGGCGTCTTTGCGTACTTCCGGGACCTTCAGACCGATCGCCTGCAATACGCTGCCCGCGTAAGAGTGCGGGCCGTGGACCGAGAAACTGTCTTCGCGAGCGACGCCGAACAGTACGTTGCTGTTGGCCGGAATTTGCTCTGCGACGGTCTTCAGGTGCTGGCGGTTTTCTGCGATTCGCGCCTGCATCTCCGGGCCTTTGCCCAGCGCCACGCCGATCAGCTCGGCAGATTTCAGGCTGCCCTGATAGTCCTCGCCGCGTGACGGCAACATCAGCGTCGGGGCCAGGCTGGCCAGGTCGTTATAAAGCGCCTGATGACGACCGAGGTCGGCGATGATCAGGTCCGGCTTGAGCCGTGCGATCACTTCGATGTTGGGTTGCGAGCGCAGCCCCACCGACTGCCAGTCACCCAAGGCCTTGCGCACCTTGGGCAGCACACGACTGGCGTCGCCATCATCTGCAGCACCGACCGGTGTCACGCCAACCGAAGCCAGCCCGTCGAGAAACGAAAATTCCAGCACCACCACGCGCTTGGGGGGGGCTGGCAGATGGACCTTGTGCTGGCCGTCATCGATGTCGATAGGCGCAGCCTGAGCGGCGCTCGCCAGCAGCGTGAGCAGGCCGCAAGCCAATAAATGCGGAAGTCGAAAAGCACGCACGGCGAATGTCCTTTCTAAACAGAAGCTGAATCGTGAAAAACAGACGCGCCAGAAAAGGCGCGAAGAAAACGGCGGGCACTATTTCACATCGTGACGGCGGGATCAAAAGTCATTTACGCGTGGGTGCAGTTCTCATTCAGGTCATTTGTTGAAACCTTTTGTCACACACCGCACTCTCAACCGCTTCAATGACAGGCACGGTCATGAGCATCCGCGACGATGTGTCGCAAGGTTTTGGAGGAAGTTATGGGCGCATTGCTCAAGCAAGAAAAGTTTCTGCTGCTGGCAATCATCGCCATGTTTGTCGCCTATCCGCTGGAGCATGTGTTGCTGGGCAACGGTCAGGTCGTCGCATTGGTCTCCGGGCTGGCGCTGGTTGGCTTTATCGTCTGCGCGTCGATGCGCGTTGCCCACCACGCCGAAATGCTCGCGGAAAAGGTCGGTGACCCTTACGGCACGATGATCCTCACGCTCTCTGCGGTGCTGGTCGAAGTGGTGATCCTGGCGATCATGATGAGCAACGAGCCATCGCCGACGCTGGTGCGTGACACGATTTACTCGGCGGTGATGCTCGACATCAACGGCATCCTCGGCCTGGCCGCGCTGATGGGTGGTATCAAGCACGGCGAGCAGTCGTATAACGATGATTCGGCACGCACCTACAGCGTGATGATTCTCACCGCCATGGGCGTGTCGATGGTGGTGCCCGAGTTCATTCCCAAGGGTGACTGGAAGATCTATTCGGCGTTCACCATCGGCGCAATGATTCTGCTCTACACCTTGTTCCTGCGTATGCAGGTCGGCCCGCACAGCTACTTTTTCAGCTACAGCTACCCGGAAAAGAAAAAGCGTCAGGGCTCGGATCAGGCAGAAGAGCATGCCGAGCCGGTCAACCTGACCCGCTCCATCGCCACGTTGATCACAGGCGTGGTGGTGATCGGCGCGCTGGCCGAGGTGATGTCCAAGACCGTCGATCTGGGGCTGGAGGGCACGGGCGCGCCACCGGTCATGACCGCTATTCTGGTCGCCGCCATTTCTGCTGCACCGGAGATTCTGACCGCCTTGCGCGCAGCACTCGCCAACCGCATGCAGTCGGTGGTCAATATCGCGTTGGGTGCGTCGCTGTCCACCGTGATCCTGACCGTTCCGGTCATGGAAGCGATGGCGCTTTACAGTGGCCAGCCGTTCCAGATGGCCATGACCCCGGTGCAGACCGTGATGATTTTCATCACCCTGCTGGTGTCCGCCATTAACCTTAATGACGGCGAAACCAACGCCATCGAAGGCATGACCCACTTCGTGCTGTTCGCGACGTTCATCATGCTGTCGTGTCTGGGGCTCTGATTGCACCATCGGCCTTGAGTCGCGACACGCCCGCCTGCAGATTGCTGACGCGGATCGTCACGAGCTGCAGGCCAACGGGCTCCTGTCGAGCATTCGCCACAGGGCTGCATCGCCTTCCTGGCCAGGCATCAACCAGAGCCCGTCCTGTTCAACAAGTGCAATGGCGGGCAGTGCCAACAAGGCCTTCAGCTTGAGTGCAGCCACTCGCCCTTGGTCGGTGGAATCACTCGCTTCGTAATCGCTCTCGAACGCACGCACTTCCAGGCGCGCACTGTCGAATTGTTCAAACTGCGGCCGGTTGCCCGGCGAGTAAGGCCAGGTCCGCAGTGTTCGCTGCTCGACGTCCAGCAACAACACTTCCCAGGTATTTGGCATATCGGCATTCATGCGGGTCAGGGCCAGGTAGCGGGCATCGGGTGACCAGCTTGCCGATGGCGCGAGGTCTTTGAGTGCGCACCCTGAGGCTGTCAGCAAGTGGCCGCCCAATCGACCTGAACCACTGCGCAGCCAACTGCTTTCGGCGTATTCGGTTTCAAAGCCGAAAAACCACGCTGCATCGCTGCCGTCCGGTGCGGGCTGGACGAAATCGCCATCGGCATTGGCGGCCTGAGGGGTGCGCACCGTTCGCCATTTCGGTAACAGGCGCATGCCTGTGTCTTCGACGGCCAGCTCAACGGTCTGGTAATACGGTTTGGAGCCTTCACGATACGTGCAAAAACCTGCCGCTTTGCCCACCGGCGGCGCGGGCAGGTCGAAGCGCTGTAGGGGTGTGCTGGTGCTGTCCTCCTTCAGCCGTCCCGCCACTCGCGTGACGAGAAGTTTGCCCTCCCGGAAATCCAGCACATTCACCACGTTCATTGGCGGGCTGTCGAGGCACTGGCGCTTGAGCGTATCGACCACCACGACCTTGGCAGCGCTAGCCGGGTGGTCGGCGAACGGGATCAACGCCAGATAACGCGTGCAGTCGCTGACCCGGTGGTCGAGCAGCCACAACCCTGGCAGCGCCCAGTCGCCGATCCGGCAGCGGTAACCGCCCAGATCATCGCTGTTGTCCCTTTGCCAGCTCAGCCGGGCCCGCAGATTGCCGAGCAGGGGTTCTGATTCGATGTCGCTGAGGCCACGTTCGCGCTCATCAGCGCCTTCACGGGCCAGCGGAGTCACCAACTGAAGGGGCGTCAGCTTGCGCTCGGCTGACTGCGCCCGGCCCCGCGCGTCGTGACCGGTCTGAATGTCAAAGTCGCCGTGTATGCAGTTCAGGCTGTAGCCATAGCGACCTCGATCAGGAATCTCGAACGCCAGATAACCCTCGATTCTCAGGTGATGGTTATCCAGCGCCAGTGGCTTGTCCCAATTGAGCGAAGTCTCCCGGCTGCTGACGACCCACGGTGTTGTCAACGCCTGCCAGCCAGTGTCGGGCGGTTTCCTCATTCACGCGCCGCGCAACGATGCAGAGTGCCTTGCCGTCGGCGCGCCAGACCACTGCGGAGTCTGCGTGAAGCAACAGATCGGTTTCGCGACCGTCCAGGCTCAGTTGATACATCGGGTGGTGCAGGCCCACCAGCGGTTGCTCCAGATTACGCAGGCGGTCGGGCAAGCGCAGGCTGCCGTCGATACGGTGCCTGGTTTGGGGGCCGATTTGCTCGATATGCGGCTCGGCCAGGTTGTCGGGCATCGAGTCGGGTTCTAGCCACAGGTCGGCGACAGGTATCAGGTCTACTGCCTGAGCGGTCTTCAATAGCTCCGTCAGGTTGAAGCTGGATGCGCGGTTATCGACCAGGGGGCTGACGCGGCCGCGCAGATCGGTTTCGGTGAACTCATCCAGCTCCCAGAAAAAGTCGTTGGCACAGCGATAAACCCGACGCTCCTGACGGTCGAGAATGATCAATCCCCATTGCTGTCTGGAAGGCACGGTGGCGGCGAAGTACCGGCCATCACTGGAAAAAAAGGCCGATGTTCCGATGCCTTGCAGCAGCACGCCGTCCGGGAACAGGTAACTGACGTAGACCGGGCCGCCCATGGCGATTTCGCTCATGTTGAAGGTGCGAATCGGTTCACCTTCCGGCGTCGTTTGTGGTTGCTGGCCGCCCCATGCGCTGGGGCCGCTGCCGTGAGACTGCGGCGCGATTCTGTCTGCTCGCGAGACGAAACCCAGCTTGCGTTCCCACATTCCAATCAGCACCAGGCCGCCGACAAAGGTGACCAGGGCCGCGAGCACGTTCCAGTAATTGGGCAACGCCAGCCCAAGGCTCAGTGCCAGACCGAGCAGTGCACTGGACGTGACCACGGAAAGGTTATCCGCAAGGCGCAACCATTTCATTGCGCTGCACAAGCCAGTCAAGGCAGCACCTCCGATGACCGCAATAACGCCCCACCACGGCGGCGACAGCGTCATCAGCACCGCCGGCCCCACCAATATCAGCAGGCTGCCGCCGACGCCGAGCAGGATTCTGACCAGTTCAAACAGCAGTCGCCAGATGCTTTCATCTTCGTGGGAATTAGACACGCAGGCTTACCTGTCAACCGAAGGAGAGGCGCTACTCTAGCGGATCGATATCATGCCGTGCAGCCACTACGTCATGTCGTTGCAGGTCTATCACTCAGCCCTGAATCAACTCCCGCGCCGCCTGGCGGTGATCGGCGATCAGTTGCTTGATATCCAGCCCCTCGACCTGCCCGTCGATCACTCGCCATTGCCCTGCAATCATCACCCGATCCGCACGGTCTGCACCGCACAGCAACAGCGCTGAGAGCGGATCGTGGCTGCCGGAGAAGCGCAGTTCATCGAGTTTGAAAAATGCCAGATCAGCCTGTTTACCCACTGCCAGTTCGCCGATATCAGTGCGGCCCAACAGCTGCGCCGAGCCCTTGGTCGCCCAGCCGAGCACTAACTGTGGGGTGATTTTTTCCGCGCCATAGCGCAGGCGTTGCAGGTATAGCGCCTGACGGGTTTCGAGGATCATGTTCGAGGCATCGTTGGACGCCGAGCCGTCCACGCCAAGGCCAAGCGGCGCGCCTGCAGCGATCAGGTCCAGGGTCGGGCAAATGCCGGAGGCCAGGCGCATGTTCGAGCTTGGGCAGTGACAGACGCCGGTGCCCGCAGCGCCGAGGCGGGCGATTTCGTCTGGGTTGAAGTGAATGCCGTGGGCCAGCCAGGTGCGCGGGCCGAGCCAGCCTACGCTGTCCAGATAATCCACGGTACGCAGGCCGAAACGTTGCAGGCAGAAGTCCTCTTCATCAAGGGTTTCGGCTAGATGCGTGTGCAGGCGCACGTCGAGTTTTTCTGCCAGGGCCGCGCTCTCGGCCATGATCTGCGGAGTGACCGAAAAGGGCGAGCAGGGCGCCAGTGCGATCTGAATCTGCGCACCGTTACCGCGCTCGTGATACGTCTCTATCAGGCGCTGACTGTCGGCCAGAATCACCTCGCCCTGTTGCACGGTTTGCTGGGGTGGCAAACCTCCATCGGCCTCGCCAAGGCTCATCGAACCACGCGTCAGCATCGCGCGCATGCCCAGTTCGCGCACGCTTTGCACCTGAACATCGATGGCGTGTTCCAGCCCATCGGGGAACAGGTAGTGGTGGTCGGCAGCCGTCGTGCAGCCCGACAGCAACAACTCAGCCAATGCAACCTTGCTGGCCACGGCCAGTTTTTCCGGCGTCAGGCGCGCCCAGACCGGATACAGGGTTTTGAGCCATGGGAACAACGGCTGATTGACCACCGGCGCCCAGGCGCGGGTCAGTGTTTGATAGAAGTGGTGATGGGTGTTGATCAAGCCTGGCAGCAACACATGCTCGCAGGCATCGAACGACTCTGTGCAGGGCAATGAAGGTTGCTGCCCGGCAGCCAGCAGCTCGGTGATGACGCCATCTTCGATCACCAGACCGCCGCGGGCGTCCAGGTCATTGGCGGTAAATACAGCAAGGGGGTTTTTCAACCAGATACGGGTAGCAGGCATGGGCCGGCTCCTCTGAAAGACAGGTTCAGGGTTAGCCAGCTCAGTGTTGCCCTGTCTGCTGATCCAGGGTCGCCGGGGAAAATGCGCCCCGGCGAAGGGCGATGATTTTAGTTGAGCAGCCGGTTACCAGGCAATCGCCTTGCCCTGGTAATCGATAAAGTGATGCCCGCCTTTGCCGGCGTAGGCGTTGAGCTGCTCTACAAGGCCGGTGGTACTGGTCAGCACGTCGATGGCCGCGTTATCGCCGCCCATGTCGGTCTTCACCCAACCCGGATGCATCGACAACACGGTCGGACGGCTTTCGCCCAGCTGGCTGACAAAGGTGTTGGTCATCGAGTTGAGCGCCGCTTTGCTGGCTTTGTACAACGCCAGTTCTGCGCCATCCGGGCAGGCAACGCTGCCCAGCCACGAACTCATGAACGCCAGCACACCGGTACCCGGACGGATCTGCCCGATGAAGCGCTCGGCCAGCCGAATCGGCGCAACCGCATTGGTCAGGAACAACTGGCCAAGCTCGGCCGCAGTCGACTGCGCCGCGCTCTGATGCGTGGGGCCGGTGATCCCGGCATTGACGAACAGCACGTCGAACACCTCGCCGCGCAGCTTCTGGATCAGCACTTCCAGCGAAGCGGTTTCGTCCATATCCAGCGTTTCGATCCGAACGCCGTCAACGGCCCTGAGGTTTTCAGCGTTTTGCGGATCACGCACGGTGGCGGTGACCTGCCAGCCCTGCTCGGTCAAGCGTTGAACCAGCCCAAGCCCGAGGCCACGCGATGCACCGATGATGAGGGCGGTTTTTTTGGTAGTGGTCATGAAGGATTCCTTGGCAGATTGAGAGACAGATTCCATGGCAGGGCCAGCACGCCTCTCGACAGTTTCGACCTTGCAGCGTACTCCTGCCTATGAAGTGTTGGAATCTCTGTCAGCCAGAAACGTTCAACGTCGGGATTATCGTTGCGCACGCTCCAGCGTCGGAACGCCTGGGGTGACGCTCCGCGTCACAGATCTGCGCTGCGCCGCTCATCAGCGATTGGACGCAGAGCGTCCAGAACGGCATGCGACGCAGAGCGTCGCACGATAGTCAAAACTTGAAGCCCCCTCAATGCCCCGCCCGCCACGGCTGGCCCAGCGAAACCGGCGCGTACAGTCGGGTGCGCAGGGCGTCGCGGGAGAGCAGAACGAGGACGATGATGGTAGCCACGTAAGGCAGCATCGCCAGCAGGTTGGACGGGATCGCCAGGCCGATGCCTTGTGCCACCAGGTGCAGAATGCTGGCGAGGCCGAACAGGTAGGCGCCGAGCAGCAGGCGCCAGACTCGCCAGCTGGCGAACACCACCAGCGCCAAGGCAATCCAGCCACGTCCGGCGCTCATGTTTTCGGCCCACATCGGTGTGTAGGCCAGCGACAGGTAAGCCCCGGCCAGCCCGGCCATCGCGCCGCCGAACAATACCGCGAGTGTGCGGACCCGCAATACCGGCAGGCCCATTGCGCTGGCTGCGTCCGGGTTTTCGCCGACCGCCTGGATGATCAGCCCCACGCGGCTTTTCAGCAGCGCCCAGGCCACCAGCGCGAATAGCGCAAAAGACAGGTAGACCAGCAGGTCCTGGGCAAACAGCATGCGGCCGATCAGCGGGATATCGCTGAGGAAGGGGATGGCCACCGGCTCGAAACCACTGAGCGGTTTGCCGACCCAGGCAGCACCCACGAAGCTTGAAAGCCCGACACCAAAAATAGTCAGCGCCAGCCCGGTCGCGACCTGATTGGCGTTGAACACCAGCGCCACCAGCGCGAACAAGGCTGAGAGCAACATGCCCGCCAACATCGCCAGCAAGACGCCCAGCCACAGATTGCCGGTGCTCAGGGCGACGATGAAACCGATCACCGCCCCGAACAGCATCATGCCTTCCTGACCCAGGTTGATTACGCCGCTTTTCTCGCAAATGAGTTCGCCCAGTGCGACCAGCAGCAACGGCGTGCCGCAACGGACCATGGCGTAGAAAATATTGCTCAGCAGGTCGATATCCATCATGCGGCTCCTGTGACGGGTGTCATCTGGCGCTTGGCCCAGTGCAGTTTCAGGCGCGGCCGGTAGAGGATCAGCACATCGCAGGCGAGCAGGAAGAACAGCATCATCCCTTGAAACAACTGGGTGATGGCCAACGGCAGGTTCAGGGTCATTTGCGCGCTTTCGCCGCCCAGATACAGCAGGGCGATCAGCAGGCTGGAGAACAGAATGCCGATGGGGTTGAGGCGACCGAGAAAGGCCACGGTGATTGCGGCATAGCCGTAACCCGGCGAAACCTGCGGCACCAGTTGGCCAATCGGGCCGGCGACTTCCGACACACCCGCCAGCCCGGCCAGCGCGCCACTGATCAACAGCGCCAGCCACACCAGGCGTTTCTCGCGAAAGCCGACGAAGCCAGCCGCTCGCTTGTCCAGGCCCAGCACCTTGATCTGGAAGCCGACAAAGCTGCGTTGCAGCAACACCCAGACCGCGACCAGCGCGAACAGCGCGAAATACACGCCTATGTGCGCGCGGCCATCCTCCATCAACAGCGGCAGACGGCTGGCGTCGCCAAAGGTCGCGGACTCCGGGAAGTTCATGCCGGCAGGATCTTTCAGCGGGCCATGCACGAAATATAGCAGCAGGTTGAGGGCAATGTAGTTGAGCATGATGCTGGTAAGAATTTCATTGGCATTGAAGTGAGTCCGCAACCACGCCGTCACGCCTGCCCAGGCGGCACCGGCCAGCGTCCCGGCCAACAGCACCATCACCAGTGCCCAGCGGCTTTCCATCTCGATGATATTCACCGCCACGGCACTGCCCGCCAGCGCACCGAGCAACAATTGGCCTTCGGCGCCGATGTTCCAGATGCGTGCCTGATAGGCAACCGCCAGCCCCAGCGCACACAGCAGAATCGGCAACGTCTTGACCATCAGTTCCGACAGCCCATAAAGATCGCTGACCGGTGCGATCAACAGGGTGTGCAGCGTCACCCACGGGTTCAGCCCCAGGCCGATGAACAGCAGCGAGCCGCAGATCAGCGTCAGGACGGCAGCCAGCAGCGGCGAGCACCACAACATGGCGCGCGATTGCTGGCCGCGCGGTTCCAGAGAAAGCAGCATGTTTTACTCCGTTAACCCGGCGTGTGGGCCTGGGTTTGAGAATGATCGAACTGTCCCGCCATCCAGCCGCCGATCTGTACGGTGCTGGTCTGTTCAGTAGGGATCAGGTCGGAAAGCTGGCCGCCGCTCAAGGCCGCGAGTCGGTCGCTGATCTGGAACAGCTCGTCCAGGTCCTCGGAAATCACCAGAATCGCCGCCCCCGCATCGCGCAAGGCGATCAGCGCCCGGTGGATCGCCGCCGCTGCGCCCACGTCCACGCCCCAGGTCGGGTGCGCCGCGATCAGCAGTTTCGGGTTTTGCAGAATTTCCCGACCGAGAATGAATTTCTGCAGGTTGCCGCCCGACAGGCTGCGCGCCGGAGCCTGTGCGTCGGGCGTCTTGACGGCAAAGCGGCGAATGATTTCGTCGGCCAGGGCACGGACCTTGCCGCGTTGAATCAGGCCGTTGCTCACTAGCCCCTGTTGGAAGGCGGTGAGCAGGGCGTTATCCGCCAGGCTCAATTCCGGCACGGCGCCATGCCCCAGGCGTTCGGCCGGTACAAACGCCAGACCACGCTTGCGGCGGGCATCCGGGCGCAGGTGGCCGACTGGTGTCTCTGCAAAACGCAGGGTCGCCGCCTGCGCAGGGGGCAGCGTTTGTTCGCCGCTCAGCAGTGCGAGTAATTCATCCTGACCGTTGCCGGCCACGCCCGCGATGCCGACGATCTCGCCGCTGCACACCTCAAGGCTAAGATCTTTCAGGGAGCAGCCGAACGGGTCCGGGTTGTGCCAGGACAGTCTGTCGACCTGCAGAAATGTCGCGCCGCCGCTGACTTTTTCGTAGTGCGCGGTCAGGCCCTCGGCATCGCCGACCATCAATCGTGCCAGCTCGAGATCGGAGCATTCGGCCGGAATACAGTGCCCGGAGACCTTGCCGTTACGCAGCACGGTTGCGCTGTGGCACAAGGCGCGAACTTCGCCCAGCTTATGGCTGATGAACAGAATGCTGCAGCCTTCGCTGGCCAGGTGCCTGAGGGTGACAAACAGCTCTTCGGCTTCCTGAGGCGTGAGTACCGAGGTGGGTTCGTCGAGAATCAGCAGACGAATGTCCTGCATCAGGCAGCGAATGATTTCGACTTTCTGCCGCTCGCCGATCGACAGGCTGTGCACCAGACGCTGGGGCTCCACGGCCATGCCGTAGCGTTGCGAGACCTCACGAATACGCGGTTCCAGTTGCCTGGGCGTGCCGGCTGCCGCGCCCATCGCCAGCGCAATGTTCTGCGCCACGCTCAAGGTCTCGAACAGCGAGAAATGCTGGAACACCATGCCAATCCCAAGGCTTCTGGCCTGCGCCGGGTTGCGCATGGTCTGCCCCTGGCCTTGCCAGATGATCGACCCGGCGTCCGGCTGGGTAACGCCATAGATGATCTTCATCAAGGTACTTTTGCCAGCACCGTTCTCACCCAGCAGAGCATGAATTTCGCCTGGCTGAATGGTCAGGTCGACAGCATCGTTGGCCAGGCAACCGGGATACCGTTTGGTGATATGGCGCAACTGAAGACGCGCAGGTATCGCGTGGTTTGACATGAAAGGCTCTGAGGCAAAGTGGGTCGCCTGTGGATAAAGCAAAATCCTGGCCAATGGGTCAGGTTTCAGGCGCGATACGCTGAATCGAGCCAGAACGGGGATTTTGTACTTTCGCAGATCGCATCAGCGGGGGTCGGTTTTGCCATTTCAGCACCAGTTCGGGGCGCGCTGATAACGCGAAGGTGCAAAACATGGCTTATTGATTTGAGTAAAAAATGTACAGATCGCAGCGAGGGAGATGCAGTGAGCCGATGCGCGAACGTTGCACCTGTTATCCACAGGTTATTCCACAGTTACTGTGCGCAAGCCGAAATGTGAAGAATAACGCCGCTCGGGTTAGCGCCCAAAGGTGCTAAAGCGCGCTAACAGACTGTTTTTGCGTCGTTTTTGCGGTTTCTGCGACAGATTGTACAAAAAGTGATCATTTGCCTGGAAGCCACGTCCAGCAAGGCGCGCAGTGGAGTGTGCTCAGCTTATCCACAGCCGGATGCACAGTAGATGTGGGCAATTGCCGGTGTGCTGTCTACTCCGTTGCGGCTTTGTGCAAAAGGATTCTGCCGCGGCTCAGATCAGCCAGTTGCCGTTGCAGCGTATCGACATGTTCAGGGCCGATGGCGATTGCCATTTGCAAACCATTGGCGGTGAATTCTTCGTTTTCCACCAGGCCGTTAAGCTCCGCCAGACGCAGCTTGACCAGCGCCAGTTCACTGAAGCTGCATTCGAGGTGGAATGAAGCGCGCTGTATCAGCGGCAGACGCTCGGCCTGCTGCAGGCATTTGTTGGCGCCGCCGCCGTAAGCGCGGGCCAGGCCGCCGGTGCCCAGTTGAATGCCGCCGTACCAGCGAATCACCAGCACCGCCACCTGATCGAATTCCTGCGCTTCGATGGCGGCCAGAATCGGTCTGCCTGCTGTGCCGCCCGGTTCGCCATCGTCGTTGCTGCGGTACTGGCTGCCCTGTTTCCAGGCCCAGCAATTGTGGGTGGCGTTCAGGTCGCTGTGCTGCTCGATGAACGCTTGTGCGTCGGCCGGGCTGGCGATGGGCGCGGCGAGGGTGATGAAGCGGCTCTTGCGGATTTCTTCACGAAACTCGCAAAAGCCGACAAGGGTAAAAGGCATGCGTGTGTCCAGATGGCGTCAAGGTGCCGATTCTACAAGGCTGGCGGTGTCAGCCCACAACCTTTGAGGATGATCCGGATCAGATTGTTACTGGCCTGATCCATGTCCTGCCGGGTCAGGCGAGAGCGGCCGGTGACACGGCAGATCTGCGAGGCGAAGTCGGCATAGTGCTGGGTGCTGCCCCACAGCAGGAAGATCAGGTGCACCGGATCGATCGGGTCCATTTTTCCGGCATCGATCCAGGTTTGAAAGACCGCTGCCCGCCCCTGGAACCAGAGGCGGTAATCCTGGCTGAAATATTCGCTCATGCATTCGCCGCCGCTGATGATCTCCATGGCGAAGATCCGTGATGCCTGCGGTTGTCGGCGCGAGAATTCCATCTTGGCGCGAATGTAGTGGGCCAGCGCTTCTGCCGGGTCGTCGTCCACGCTGAGGTTGTTGAACGTGCTGTCCCACAAATCGATGATATTGCTCAACACCGCGACATACAGACCCAGCTTGTTGGTGAAGTAATAATGAAGGTTGGCTTTCGGCAGTCCGGCTTTCAGCGCAATGGTGTTCATGCTGGTGCCCTTGAAACCGTGGCGGGCAAATTCGTCTTCGGCTGCCTGGATGATCGCTTCTTCGTTCTTCTGACGAATACGGCTCGCAGGCTTGGTGGCGCTGTGTGCTGGGACTTCAAGGGTCATGGGCTATTCCGGACAGGTCGTAGGGCGCGACGATTGAGCAGATGATGACTGAATAGGTAACGCACCGGCGACTATCTCGCAAGTGCGCCTATGGAAACCTATTGTGGTTGTTCAAGGGGTTTGGGTTCCGTCGCAGCATCGGTCTTCTTGACAGCGACTTTACCCTCCGGAATCAGCAGGCACATGACAATGGCTGTAATGCCGCCGCTGGTGATGGCCGAATCGAACAGGTTCTGTACCAGCTTGGGCATCTGATGCAGCAACGCCGGCTGCGCCGCAATGCCGAGGCCGACGCCAAATGAGGTGGCGATGATCAGCATGCTGCGCCGGTCCAGTGGCGACTGGGCGAGGATGCGAACGCCTGCCGCCGCGACGCTGCCGAACATCACCAGCGTCGCGCCGCCCAGCACCGGTTTGGGGATCTGCTGGACGATGGCGCCGATATGCGGAAACAGTCCGAGGATGAACAGCACGGCACCGATGTACAGGCCGACATAGCGGCTGGCGACGCCGGTCAACTGAATCACGCCGTTGTTCTGCGCGAACGTGGTGTTGGGGAAGGCACTGAACGTCGCGGCAATCATGCAGCTCACGCCGTCGCCGAGCACGCCACCCTTGAGTCGCGCCACATAGCTCGGCCCGCTGATCGGCTGGCGGGCCAGCATGCAGTTGGCGGTCAGGTCGCCGACGGTTTCGATACTGCTGATCAGATAAATCAGCGCGACCGGCAGGAAAGCGGTCCAGTCAAAATTGAAACCGAAGCGGAACGGCACCGGCACGCTGATCAGCGGCAGATCGTGAATCGGCTGCGGGATCAGCTTGCCGCTGAACCATGCGGCCAGGCTGCCGACAGCCAGGCCGATGATGATCGCCGACAAGCGCACCCACGGAGTGTTGGAGCGATTGAGCACGATGATCACTGCGAGTACGAACACCCCCAGCGCCAGGTTCAGCGGTGCGCCGAAGTCCGGCGCATTGAAGCCGCCGCCCAGGTCAGTCACGCCGACCTTGATCAGGCTCACGCCGATCAGGGTAATCACGATTCCGGTAACCAGCGGGGTGATGACCCGCCGCAATTGACCGATGCAACGACTGAGCACGATCTGCACCAGCGCACCGAAAAAGCAGACGCCGAAGATCATCGCCATGATGTCCTCCGGAGTGCCGCCGCGCTGCTTGACCAGAAAGCCTGCCGACAACACCGCGCCTAAAAAAGCAAAACTGGTGCCTTGCAGGCAGATCATACCTGCACCGATGCCGAACGGCCTGCGCGCCTGAATGAACGTGCCGGTGCCGGACACCATCAACGCCATGCTGATCAGGTAAGGCAGGTATTCGGTCAGCCCCAGGGTTGATCCGATAATCAGCGGCGGCGTGATTATCCCGACGAAGCTGGCGAGCACGTGCTGGAATGCAGCCAGTAGGGCCGTCAGCGGTTTGGGGCGGTCATTCAGGCCGTAGATCAGGTCGTCGTTGTCAGAAGTTTCGGGCTGCATGGCGAAGTCTCGAAATGGGAAGTGCCATGTGCTGGCGCATTGGTATTCACGATCACTGCAAAAAACTGTCCACCTGCTCAGGTTATTTCCCCGTAAGCCCCTCTATTGCCTGCTATATCAGATGGATAGCGTTCTCAGGCTGCTCTTCTGATCGGGTGATTACGGCGGGTGCTGGCAAGAATGTGTCATCGGGTAGCAGCAAGCGCTTCCAGAAAGCCTTCGAGCACCAAATGAGGGCGTCGGCCTTTGCGTGTGACGGTGACCAGATTGAGGTCGTAAAACTTCGCGTCCGGTTTCAATGCGCGCAACCTGCCTCCCTGCACCCAGGCGTTGGCGTAATGATCCGGCAGATAGCCGATGTAGCGCCCGGTCAGAATGAGGAACGCGATGCCTTCCCGGTCAGAGGCACTGGCGGTGCACGTCAGTGCCTTGTAGTGCTCCTGAATATCGTTCGGCAGGCGGAAGGTTGGATCAACGGCTTCCTGTAGCGCGAGACGCTGGTCGTCGAGCGTTGTGTTTTCTGCATAAAACAAGGGATGACCCACCGCGCAATAAAGCAGCGAGCGCTCGCTGTACAGCGAATGATATTCCAGCCCCGGCAGCGCGCTGGCCTGCGGCACCACGCCAACATGCAGGCCGCCGTCGAGTACGCCTTGCTCGACCTCGGCGGGCGCGATCATGCGGATGTTGATATGCACGCCAGGCCCACGTTCTTTAAGGCGCGACAGTGCATGGGTTATGCGCATGTGGGGGAGGGTGACCAGGTTATCGGTCAGGCCGATGTTCAGTTCGCCGCGCAGGTTCTGGTGCAGGCCGTTGACCTCGGTGCGAAAGCTTTCCAGCGCACTGAGCAGTTGCAGCGATGACTGATAAACCTCGCGGCCCTCATCGGTCAGTGAAAATCCTGCTCGCCCGCGCTGACACAGTCGCAAACCAAGGCGTTGTTCCAGATCGCTCATCTGCTGGCTGATCGCCGATCTGCCGATGCCCAGCACACTTTCTGCAGCTGAAAAGCCCCCAGCCTCGACTACGCTCTTGAAGATGCGCAGCAAGCGAATGTCAAAATCACTGACCTGGGCCAAGGGGTCGGAGCGGCGGATGCTCATTGTTTAGTCGCTCATTGTTTAGTGAGGCGCAAACTAAAGATCATAAAAATCATATTTTATGAACTTTAGCTGCGTGTCACCTTGGCTGCAATCACCGTTAGCTCAAGCGCCTGCGAGGCCCGCTCCCATGAATATGTTTGAAGTGTCTGATGTGCCGGTTACAAGCCAGTTGAAGCTGGATGCTCACTGGATGCCTTACACCGCGAACCGCAATTTCCACAGCGATCCGCGCATGATCGTCGCCGCGCATGGCAGCTATCTGACAGACGACAAGGGCCGCAAGATCTACGATGGGCTTTCCGGTCTGTGGACCTGCGGCGCTGGGCATACGCGCAAGGAGATTCAGGAGGCCGTTTCCCGACAACTGGGCGTGCTGGATTACGCGCCGGGCTTTCAGTTCGGGCATCCGTTGTCGTTTCAACTGGCAGAAAAGATTACCGAACTGACGCCGGGCAATCTCAATCACGTCTTCTATACCAACTCGGGCTCCGAGTGTGCAGACACCGCAGTGAAGATGGTGCGTGCTTACTGGCGGCTGAAAGGGCAAGCGACCAAGACCAAGATGATCGGTCGAGCGCGCGGCTATCATGGCGTGAACGTTGGTGGTACCAGCCTGGGCGGCGTGAACGGCAACCGCAAGATGTTCGGGCAACTGATGGATGTAGACCATCTGCCGCACACCCTGCTGGCCAGCAATGCGTACTCCAAGGGCATGCCTGAAGCGGGCGGCATTGCGCTGGCCGACGAAATGCTAAAGCTGATCGAGCTGCACGATGCGTCGAACATTGCGGCAGTCATCGTAGAGCCGATGGCGGGTTCTGCCGGCGTGATCGTTCCGCCGCAGGGCTACCTCAAGCGCCTGCGCGAAATTTGCGATCAACATAATATTCTGCTGATCTTCGATGAAGTCATCACCGGTTTCGGGCGCACCGGCTCGATGTTCGGTGCTGACAGTTTCGGCGTGACACCTGACCTGATGTGCATCGCCAAACAAATCACCAACGGCGCGATACCCATGGGCGCTGTGATTGCCAGCAGCGAGATTTACCAGACCTTCATGAATCAACCGACGCCGGATTACGCCGTCGAATTCCCCCACGGCTATACCTATTCGGCGCATCCGGTGGCGTGTGCTGCCGGGCTTGCAGCGCTGGAGCTGTTGCAGCGTGAGAATCTGGTGCAGCAGGTGGCAGAGATTGCCCCGCATTTTGAAAGCGCCTTGCACGGCATCAAGGGGGCGAAGAACGTTGTCGATATCCGCAATTACGGGCTGGCGGGTGCCATCCAGATTGCGCCCCGTGATGGCGATGCGATCGTGCGGCCGTTCGAGGCGGGCATGAGGCTCTGGAAGGCCGGCTTCTATGTACGTTTTGGTGGCGACACCCTGCAGTTCGGCCCGGCCTTCAATAGCCAGGCGCAGGATCTGGACCGGATGTTCGATGCGGTTGGCGAGGCGTTGAACCTGATCGATTGATCGTGCCGACAGGCTCTCTTCTTATATAGGTATTTTTTACAGCGTCGGGCGCGAAGTGATTCGCACCTGATGCTGTTCTTTGGAGTTTTTCCCATGAGCAACATCCAGCATCTGATTCACGGCGCGTTTGTAGCCGATGATGGCCGTACCGCCGATGTCTTCAATCCATCGACCGGGCAGGTTATCCACCAAGTGGCGCTCGCCAGTCGCGAAACAGTGCACAAGGCTATCGAATCGGCCAAGTCGGCTTTCCCGGCCTGGCGTAATACACCGCCGGCCAAACGCGCGCAGGTGATGTTTCGCTTCAAGCAACTGCTGGAACAGAACGAAGCGCGTATTGCCCAACTAATCAGCGAGGAGCATGGCAAGACACTGGAAGACGCTGCCGGCGAGCTGAAACGCGGTATCGAAAATGTCGAGTACGCCTGCGCTGCGCCGGAAATCCTCAAGGGCGAGTACAGCCGCAATGTCGGGCCGAACATTGATGCGTGGTCCGACTTCCAGCCGCTGGGTATCGTTGCGGGTATTACCCCGTTCAACTTCCCGGCGATGGTGCCGCTGTGGATGTACCCGCTGGCCATCGCCTGTGGTAACTGCGTTATCCTCAAGCCTTCCGAACGTGATCCGAGCTCAACGCTGTTGATCGCCGAGTTGTTGCATGAAGCCGGGCTGCCGAAGGGTGTATTGAATGTGGTGCATGGCGACAAGGTCGCGGTTGATGCGCTGATCGAAGCGCCTGAGGTCAAGGCGTTGAGTTTCGTGGGTTCTACGCCGATTGCCGAATACATCTATAAAGAAGGCGCAGCGCGGGGCAAGCGTGTTCAGGCGTTGGGCGGGGCCAAGAATCATTCTGTGCTGATGCCGGATGCCGACCTGGACAACGCCGTCAGTGCCTTGATGGGCGCGGCTTATGGTTCCTGCGGTGAGCGTTGCATGGCGATCTCGGTCGCGGTCTGCGTCGGTGATCAGATTGCCGATGCGCTGGTGGCCAAACTGGTTCCACAAATTCAGAGTCTCAAGATCGGTGCAGGCACCACCTGCGGCCTGGACATGGGGCCGCTGGTCACCGGTCAGCATCGCGATAAGGTCAGTGGTTATATTGCCGATGGCGTGGAGTCGGGCGCTACTCTGGTGGTGGACGGTCGGGACCTTCAGGTTGCCGGGCACGAACAGGGCTTCTTTATGGGTGGCTGCCTGTTTGATCGTGTGACGCCGCAAATGCGCATCTATAAAGAGGAGATATTCGGGCCGGTGCTGTGCATCGTGCGCGTCGATAGCCTCGAGCAGGCCATGCAGCTCATCAACGACCACGAATACGGCAACGGTACGTGCATCTTTACCCGGGATGGCGAAGCAGCACGGCTGTTCTGTGACGAGATTGAAGTGGGGATGGTCGGGGTCAATGTGCCGCTGCCGGTGCCGGTGGCATACCACAGCTTCGGAGGCTGGAAGCGTTCTCTGTTTGGCGACCTGCATGCGTATGGGCCGGATGGTGTGCGCTTCTATACGCGCCGCAAGGCGATTACCCAGCGCTGGCCGCAGCGTGCCAGCCATGAAGCGTCGCAATTTGCGTTCCCCAGCCTGTAAATTCCGAGGAGGGGAGATCGTCTTTATAGAGTGATCTCCCGTGTTTACCGGGGTTCAGGAAATAGATTGCAGGTTTTTGAAATTAACGGTT
>NZ_ATDK01000081.1 GCF_000444135.1 Pseudomonas avellanae BPIC 631 | reverse complement strand
GGATCGCCAAGCCTGGTCATCCATCCGCGACAGCCGATCGATGCTTTCCACCAGAAGCACGTCACCTCGGCGAGCATCTTTGAGTAGTCGGATTAATTCCGGGCGGTCGGCATGGCTGCCACTGGCATTTTCCATGTAGCACGATGCGATGGCCTTGCCGTAGCCGGAGACAAACGTTTCCAAATAATCACGCGCTCGACTTGCGTCCTGGTCATCGGTCGATGCTCGAAGGTATGCACGAATGAACATCGGTAGATCTGTCTCATTTTGGGTGTAGTCAAATCATTGTATCAAATTGGGTGTACGTTAAGTGTGCAAAGCTGAAATCTGTTCGTGCCGATTTTCGTGTCACTTGGGGTATACCCAAAAGTGACGATATAGAAAGGTTACATGTGGTGACATTTTTTGTTCAGCGCTAGCGTGCCATTGTGGATACACCATAAGTTGACATGTGTATCGGTGGCTAGAAGCGACGCACTCGTCGCTGCAGTCTTTTGGAGCGTTAGGAATCATTAGCTCGCCTATAGCGCCTGCCGATGTATTTTTGAAATGGACGGATTGCGGCTTCGGTGTTACCGATGATATGCACCATGGCCTGACTCGCCAATTTGACGTTGAGCTCCGCGACGGTGGTTTCATCAACTTCATTTTTGCCCTGGGTGAATCGCTCAGAATCGCAGATAATGTAGGCAACTCGGGGCGATAGGGGGTAATAGAAGTCAGCATATTCTGGCGCTACGAACTGCGTAGTTGAGACACAGGAATGCACATTGACGACAGGGTGGTCGGACGTGATGAAAGGCACCTCTGTCTCATTTATCAACAATGCGTGCCTGGCATTGTGTCTATCTGTATATAGGCTTAACCCAATACTCATACCGAACATGTAGCTTAGGAACCACCAGGCATGAGCCATCGTGTCGGCGACTTCAATCTCGATAGCATTACTGCGGGGCTGAGCCTGCAGCGCGGCATCTCGGAAAGGCTTCGTGCGGGAGATCTGGTGACCGAAAAACGCCAGGAACTCGATCATGTGCTGCTTATCCTGTAGTACGTCGAGTTGCTCATCAGCCAGCGCGGCCAACACTGGGAGCGCCATTTTCTCGTGAGATGCGTGGAGGTTTTCCAGTAGGTTGCACTTCAACGCATGAAGGTGAAGCTCTGCATCTTGATTCTGAATGCCAGACTTACGGTAGAGGGCCTCGGCTTCCTGCATCCTCAGGAAGTCGTTTAGGTAAGACATGTGGTGTTGTCGGAGATGATCGGGGCTTTGACGGGAGATGCTTTTAATTAACTCGACATGCTTGCTCGTAAGCAAAGTGGTTTTATAGAAATAGTCATCAGCAACTATTCCACGCATGCTGTCGTGGGCAATTTTCCCCGTTTTCGTAGAGTAGAAAACGTTTTTCGTACCGCTGCTCCAGCGTGCTAGGTAATTCGCCCAGACGTAATGGTGGCGTTTTTTTGCTTCTAGGTCTTTGCTCGACATAGCGTCCGGTCCGTTGTGGAGTAGATGGACGTTCTCAGCGCACAAGCCTTACGTCAAGTTTCAGACGTGCTCTGACTGTTGCTGTTTACATATTGCCGTTCAGCCCAAGGTCCGTTTGTGGCCGAGAGCTAATGCTGCAAATCTTCCCATTTGACTGCGCAATCAGATCAGCTCTTCGTACGCGTGTGGCCGGATGACGCTGCTGGTCTATGCTGGACACTGGTTGTGGTGTACTATGTACTCCTATGGACAAGGATAGCATCTGTGAGCAACGCTATTGAATTCATCGAAACTTCGATGTTCACACGCCAGATCAAGGCTCTCGCAACAGATGATGAACTGAGAAGCCTTCAGGCGATTTTGATCGAGTCTCCGGACAGAGGGGATTTGATCACCAACACAGGAGGGCTCCGCAAGGTACGCATGGCCACGGGTAACCAAGGCAAGAGCGGCAGTGCGAGAGTAATATACTTTCTGGCTACACCTGAGGTGATCTACCTGGTGATGGCATACCCGAAAAGCACCAAAGACAGCCTGACTGGTGCTGAAAAAACAGAGCTGAAGCTGCTCACTCAAAAGCTGAAAAAAGAGGTGTGATATGAGCTTTTTTAACGAGTTGAAGGCCTCTCTTGAAGAAGCCGTGGATATCAAGAGCGGTGTTAAGCCGGCTGCTCGGCGAACTCAATACGAGTTGGCCGACGTGAAAGCGATCCGAGCCCAGTTGAATGTTACCCAGGGTGAGATGGCAAAGGTCTTGGGCACCAGTATTGATACGGTGAAAAGCTGGGAAAATGGACGGCGTAATCCTACGGGCCTTGCAGCCAAGGTTCTTGCCACGGTGAAGGCAAATCCTGATTTTTTCCGAGAGCTGTCCGTACATTAAGACGTGCCGCGCTTGAACGCACCGAGCGGCCCCTCCCTGCGCTCAGGACTGGTCTTTGGGTCGCGTGTGAAGACTCGAACTGCGGCTTGTTACAGGTTACATGTGGTTGCGGTTACGGTAGATTCGACTTTCATCAACCTGGACCTATTATCATGGCTGTCGATCCTGACCTGCCTGGTCTTGCAACGAAGATCACTCAGAACTACAGCAACGCCCAGATTGCCCAGTTGATCAGAATGATCAGTCCTGTTTCACCCTGCGCCCTGATGGCTGCGGACGAATTTGAGCGGGTCATGGCCGTGCTTGCGGGCCAGAATCGACGTCGGGCGTTCTCCGATCGCTCGATAAGTGCTGCCAGGCTCGTCCTGGTCATGGGTGCCAGTGTGTCCGAAGCCGCCTTGGAGACTGGATTGACCCGGCAGGTGGTTCACAGGCTTATGGCACGCATTCGGGCGCGCCTGGAGGATTTGCCGGCTGATTGGGTCAAGGTTGAGGCCTGGCTTCCGCCAGCAGCTGCAGGTGATGTTCTGGCATTAGCTCAATCACTCAGATCTGCTCAATCGCAATAGGAGAGGCGTGCCCTGGCTGTTTAAGCCTCGGTGCAGCTCGATCGCTGGCAACCGCTGATGCGCGTTCCCCTCGCTGCGCTCAGGGCCGGGCTTTCGTGCTGCGCATCGAGCCAGGCCATGAAGCCGGCCCGTCTCGACCCTTCGGGCTTCAATCCTCGCCGGCAAGCCGGCTCTAACGCCTCCGGCCTCTCGGCCTGCGCGCTCCGCTTGCCGTCGCTGCCTGTACTTCCCGTATCACCTGCAGGCTTTGCTGCGCACCTTTCGCCGTGCGCTTGACGGTAGATCGAGCGCGGCACCTGACAAGGGTTCGGCTGCGCCCGCGACACTCCCCCGTTCAGACTCGCTTCGCTCCCTTAGCTGCGGCCTCGCATCGCGCCCTTGTCACGCACCTATGCGCCCGATCGACCTAAGCGCATCGGCGAAAGGCACTCAGCAAAGCCGGCACAGAGGTGAGACGAAATGAACAGACAAGCAAAGCAACAGCTGATGAAGCGCTTCACAAGCGGTCAGGTCGAGATCTGCAAAAAGCTGCTGAAACTGAGTCGCCAGGTACACAAGTTCAATGCCCGCGTCGAGTTCCTGGTGCTGACGTTCAAGCATGACCTGGCAGACGCCGTAGTCCGGTATGAACTTTGGGACAACGGTTTCGAAGGCCTGGGCGAACGCCAGTTCGACAACTGCTTTGAAATGGGTGACTCGGCCGAGGTGATCGCCGAACTAATCACCACAGCGCGTCGTGAAGGCTTCGTGGAAAAAATTCAGACCTGGTGCGGCAACGAATCGTTTGCCCGCTGGTGCAGCTACGCCGACCTCCAGGGCGACCTTTTCGCCGCTTAACCCCGCTTGCGCCCGTCAGGCCGGGCGCTACACCAGGAGAAAAAATATGCGTATGTCCAGCAACTTCCGTAACCCATGCATGATCCGCAGTGACGTCGCACTGAGCAACGATCAGATCGCCCACTATGTGCCTTCCATCTTCGCCGAAGAAGCGCACGACAGCAGGTCGGCACGTTATCTGTATATCCCGACCGTGCAGGTACTTGATGCGCTGCGCGCCGAAGGATTTGAACCATTCATGGCCTGTCAGACACGCGTGCGTGACCAGGGCAAACGTGAGCACACCAAGCACATGCTGCGCCTGCGCCATGCGAGCCAGATCCTGGACCAGGAAGCCAACGAAATCATCCTCCTCAACAGCCACGATGGCAGCAGCAGCTATCAGATGATTGGAGGAAAATTCCGTTTCGTGTGTGCAAATGGACTGGTACTGGGAGACGTTGCCGCTGACCAGAAAGTACGCCATAGCGGCCGTGGTGATGTGGTAAATGACGTGATCGAAGGCGCCTTCGAAGTGTTGAAGCATTTCGAACAGATCGACCACATAACCGCTGACATGAAGCATCAACAATTAGACCAGGACGAGCAAGAGGCCTTTGCATTGGCTGCCCTGGCGTATCGCTACGATCCTGCAGAAGGACCTGCGCCTATTACCCCGTCCCAGTTGCTCATGCCACGCCGTCGGGAGGACCGTAGCAGCGACCTTTGGACCACCTTCAATCGAGTCCAGGAAAACACCATCAAAGGCGGTTTGACCGGGCGTAACAAGCAAGGCCGACGCACGACCACGCGAGCGGTCAATGGGATTGATCAGGACGTGAAACTGAACCGGGCCTTGTGGGTACTTGCGCAGGCTATGGGTGAGCACAGAAAAGCCGCTTAATTCAACCTAACTGGGCGTTGGCGGCGCCCAACTCTGACAAGTCCACATCAACGTAAGGATGAAGATAATGAACGGCTACGTAGTCACCTGGACCATCTACACAGAATCAGTAGGCGCACATAAAGAAGCCGCCCTTGACGTCGCACAGCGTTTCTTTCAGGCACGTATCGCTGACGGCGAACCAGACAGCGCGTGTACCTTTGTTGTCACCGGTATGGATGGTCAATCGGAAAAAATCGATCTTGCTGATTATCTTTACACGGATTGAAGACGGTTGCCTTGGAACAAAAAAGCCCCTCGATGTGGGGCTTTTTTGTTGGATGGCTTTGAGCGCTCAGGCAACCTGAGGCTTAGCCCGAGGTGCCGCACGTTTGCGCTTGGTGGTCAGGTCGGTAATTTCCCGAACACTCACGTTCAGACCAACATCAGCGAGAGCCTGTTTAACCTCCGAGACGGAGTAACCCTTGGCCGAACATAGCTCAACGATTTGTTCTTTGAGCGACTGTAGCACTTCGGCCTGGCTCATTTTGTCCTTGCTCAGGTCTGGCAGATCGGCCAGTTTTTGACGGGCGGCTTCTAGGTCTTGTTGGGTGAATGTTTTCTGCTTGGCCATAGGCTGGGTATCCTGATGTACTGATGGATTACTCTACATTAAGTTAGTGCTTTGAGCTGTGTTCTCGTTTTTTTGACCGTCTGGCG
>NZ_ATDK01000080.1 GCF_000444135.1 Pseudomonas avellanae BPIC 631 | reverse complement strand
ATCACTGAAATCGCAAAACCGTTGTGTGACGCGAAGCGCCACAAAGAGGACGCAGAGCGTCCAGAACTGCATGCCGACGCAGAGCATCGGCACGATAATCAGTAAGATTTGTGAATCACATGAGTGCGAGCAAGCTGCACCGGGCCAAGGATGGCCCGTTGCAGCGGCCCCCGGATCAGTGTCAGGGCGAAGGAACCCGACGAAGTCGGGCCGGAAACGGAGCCAGGGGATTTGCCTACTTTGGCCCCATCAAAGTAGGTAGCCGAGGGGCGAAAAGGTGCCTTGAGCCGTTAACAAGCACCACTGAAATCGCAGAGCTGCCGTGTGACGCAGAGCGTCACGAAATCTGGTTCGTCTGATGCGCCTTGTAAGCAGGCCTTACTGTCGGTTCCCGACAGATGGCTGACAAGCAACGCTTCGCCGGGTCCACACGCCCTCCGGGCAGAAGCCCATCCTTCGAGCAATCACGTCAAAAAAAGAACAAAAAAAAGCCGACCCGTTGCCGGATCGGCTTTAAATAACCCCGGAGGATTATTACTTGCGGCTAGCCTTGTCCAACATGCGCAGAGCGCGCTCGTTGGCTTCGTCAGCAGTTTGCTGAGCTTTTTGAGCAGCAGCCAGAGCTTCGTCAGCCTTGCGGTAGGCTTCGTCGGCACGTGCTTGCGAACGAGCAGCTGCGTCTTCGGTAGCTGTCAGACGAGCTTCGGTTTCTTTGGATACGCTGCTGCAACCGGTAGCCAGAACTGCGGCCAGAGCCAGAGCAGAGAATTTCAGAACGTTGTTCATCGTGTTCACCTTCAAGGAATTTTGTTCAAATTAGTCATCTCTCGAAAATGAGAAAACGACCGGCGTACATAGTACCCATTGTTTGTAGTAAGTAAACGGACCCAACGCAAGAAGCTGCTAAAATTCCCGGCTTTGAAAGTGTTCCGCGTTACTTCTCAAGCGTTCTGTACAAAAACTATCCACATTTACTGGACCCCGGTTCACTTCAGGCGTTCCGTCGTTACGCCAGAATGTGTTTTCTGCCGTCACCGTGTTTGACTGCCGGTCGGCGGATTGTCATTTTCATGTGTTTTTACCTCTACCGCGCTTGAGCATCTTCAGCATTGGTGCCTACTATCCAAGCGTGCTGTTTGTCGAGATCGGCAATGCTCTTTCCGGTGTCAAAAACAGGCACTGGGTGGCGTAGATGTTCCTTCGCCGGAAAAAGATCGGTAAGGTAGGGGTCAAATTCCAAGACCCGCGAGGAGTAGCGATGAGCGAGGCGTTGTCCATCCACCATGACGAGACCGGCCATCATTTTGAAATCATTATCGACGGCCACCGTGCCTATCTGACGTATATGGATCTCGGTAAACAGACCCTGGACTTTTACCGTACCTTTGTGCCCGACGCTCTGCGTGGTCGCGGTATTGCCGCTGC
Organism: Pseudomonas avellanae BPIC 631; assembly: GCF_000444135.1. GTDB lineage: Bacteria > Pseudomonadota > Gammaproteobacteria > Pseudomonadales > Pseudomonadaceae > Aquipseudomonas > Aquipseudomonas avellanae. The sequence goes on along the minus strand of NZ_ATDK01000080.1, from coordinate 29,027 downwards.
CCTGACCAAACAGGCACTGGACTACGCCGACAGCATTGGCTATTCGGTCATACCGTCCTGTTCTTATGTCGAGCGCTACATGGAACTTCATGACCTGCAGTCGCAGGCGGCCAAGCTCTGATCCGACTTTTTGCTGAAAGCACCCGGAAAAACGCCGAGCATCTGCTCGGCGTTTTCGTTACTGCACTTATCGACTAGATACCGATCATTTGCGCGTGCGCGCCGGCAGTACGCCCTTGAGCTTGGCATGCATGCTGCGCAGGGTTTTTTCAGTGCTTTCCCAGTCGATGCATGCATCGGTGATAGAGACGCCGTACTGCAATTCCGACAGATCCTTGGGAATCGCCTGACAACCCCAGTTCAGATGGCTCTCGACCATCAGGCCGATGATCGACTCGTTGCCTTCCAGAATCTGGTTGGCGACGTTTTCCATCACCAGCGGTTGCAGGGCCGGGTCCTTGTTGGAGTTGGCGTGGCTGCAATCGACCATGATGTTGGGGCGAATGCCGGCCTTGTTCAGCGCCTGCTCGCAGAGTGCAACGCTGACCGAATCATAGTTGGGCTTGCCATTGCCGCCGCGCAGCACAACGTGGCCATAGGCGTTGCCTTTGGTGGTCACGATCGACACGCCGCCTTCCTGGTTGATGCCCAGGAAGCGATGCGGGCTTGAGACCGACTGCAGGGCGTTGATGGCAACGGTCAGGCCGCCATCAGTGCCGTTCTTGAAGCCGACGGCCGAAGACAGGCCGGAAGCCATCTCGCGGTGGGTCTGCGATTCGGTGGTGCGCGCGCCGATGGCCGACCAACTGATCAGGTCCTGCAGGTATTGCGGGGAGATCGGGTCCAGCGCTTCGGTGGCGGTCGGCAGGCCCATTTCAGCCAGGTCCAGCAGCAGTTGGCGGCCGATGTGCAGGCCATCCTGGATCTTGAACGAGTCATCCAGGTAAGGGTCGTTTATCAGGCCTTTCCAGCCCACTGTGGTGCGAGGCTTCTCGAAGTACACGCGCATGACCAGATACAGCGTGTCGGAAACTTCCGCCGCCAGTACCTTGAGGCGCTCGGCGTACTCTTTGGCTGCTTTCAGGTCGTGGATCGAGCACGGGCCGATCACGATGAACAGGCGGTGATCATTGCCATCGAGAATGTTGCGAATCACTTCGCGACCCTGGCTGACAGTCTGCAGGGCAGCGTCGGTCAGCGGGATGTCGCGCTTGAGCTGATCCGGTGTGATCAGAGTCTCGTTAGAGGCAACGTTGAGGTCGTTAATCGGTAAATCAGCCATCGTGTTACTCATCAGGTCGCGGGTACTGGCCGCCAACGGTCCCCCGTGCGGCGGTGCCCAGCAGGTTTGAGCGCAGCGGGGAGCGGAACCTTAGCGCGTTATCGCGCTGTTCGACAATAAGTAAACGAGGTATCGGGCAGGTTCGACATGGTGGCCGGCCGAGTTGCGCCTCTGTGTTGCAAGACAAACCGCCGCCACGGATAGTGTGTGACCTTGAATACCCGGATAGCCAAGGGAGTTTTTATGACGACTGAGCCCCATCGGCCGCGTATCGGCATCATCGGTACGGGTGCCATCGGTGGTTTTTACGGACTGATGCTGGCGCGGGCCGGTTTCGACGTGCATTTTCTGCTGCGCAGCGAGTTCGAGACCGTGGCGCGCGAAGGTTTGCAGGTCAAAAGTGCAGTGCACGGTGATTTACACCTCCAGCCTGTGCAGGCCTACCGCTCTGCCACCGACATGCCGCCCTGCGACTGGTTGCTGGTGGGCACCAAAAGTACCGGCAATGCCGCGTTGGGCCCGATCGTCCGCCAGGTCGCCGCGCCGGATGCCAAAGTACTGCTGTTGCAGAACGGTCTGGCCGTTGAAGATCAACTGCGGGCTGTGCTGCCTGATGGCCTGCACATACTGGGCGGCCTGTGCTTTGTCTGCGTGAACCGCATTGCGCCTGGCGTGGTTGCCCATCAGGCATTCGGCGCGGTCAGTGTGGGTTATCACAGCGGCCCGGCAGTCGATGAGGCGAGTCGTCTGGCCGTTGTCGAGGCATGCTCGGCGCTATTCAAGACCGCAGGAATCGACGCCCCCGTGATGGCCAATCTGCAACAGGCGCGTTGGCAGAAGCTGGTCTGGAATGTGCCCTACAACGGTTTATCGGCGTTGTTGCAGGCGGGCACGACAGGGTTGATGAGCGACCCTGACAGTCGCGCGCTGATCCGCGCACTGATGGACGAAGTGGTGCAGGGCGCACAAGCCTGTGGCCATACGTTGTCGACCGATTTCGCCCAGCACCTGTTATCAGTCACCGATAGCATGTCGGACTACAAACCCAGCATGTACCACGATCTGGCCGAAAAGCGCCCGCTGGAGCTGGAGGCGATTTATGCCCGTCCCCTTGCGGCAGCGCAGGCTGCAGGTTTTGACATGGCCCGGGTTCGCGCGCTGTATCAGGCGCTGGCATTTATAGATCGTGGCAACCGTCAAGCACGCGAGGAAGGATGAATGACAGAATCAGATGATCACAAACTGGTACTGGCGATTTCATCGCGGGCGCTGTTTGACCTGCGCGACAGCCATGCTGTTTACATGGCCGAAGGGGTTGAGGCGTACCGCAAGTATCAGATCGAGCACGAAGACGAGATTCTCGAGCGCGGCGATGCCTTCACCCTGGTGGAAAAACTGCTCAACCTCAATGCCAGCCTGAGCAAGGCACGCGTCGAAGTGGTGCTGGTGTCGCGCAACAGTGCCGACACCGGCTTGCGGGTCTTCAACTCCATCCAGCACTACGGGCTGGACATCGCCCGTGCAGCCTTTGCCGGCGGGCGCAGTCCTTATCCCTACCTGGCGGCGTTTGGCTGCCACCTGTTTCTCTCGACACATGCCGAAGACGTGCGCAGCGCGCTGGATGCGGGGTTTGCAGCGGCGACCATTCTTTCCGGCGGCGCCAGGCGTGCTGCCAGCGCCGAATTGCGCATTGCCTTTGACGGCGATGCGGTGTTGTTTTCCGACGAATCGGAGCGGGTCTACCAGAGTGGCGGCCTGGCTGCGTTTCAGGCCAGCGAGCGTGAGTCGGCTCGCGAACCCTTGCGCGGCGGGCCGTTCAAGCCGTTTCTCGCTGCGCTCAATCAATTGCAACGCGAGTTTCCCGACGCAAGCTGCCCGATCCGTACGGCGCTGGTCACGGCACGCTCGGCACCCGCCCATGAACGGGTGATTCGCACCTTGCGCGAATGGGACATCCGTCTGGACGAGTCGCTGTTTCTCGGCGGTTTGCAGAAGTCGGCCTTCCTTGAGGCGTTCGCCGCCGATGTGTTTTTCGATGATCAGCCCGGTCACTGTGAAAAAGCGCGTGAGGTGGTAGCTACAGGCCACGTTCCGCATGGCATCAGTAACGAGATAATTCCGTTCGATGGCGGGGGCTGAGTAACCTGCCGTCGTCGCCCGCGATGCCCTGCTAAGCTGAATCGATCTCCGCCATTCTGGTTGTCCGGGAGGTTGTCTATGGTTCGTTCGATGCTGTATGCCACAGACCTCGGTCTGTACGCGCCTTATGTCATGCAACACGCGCTGGCGCTGGCTCGAACGTTCAATGCCGGGTTGTACGTCGTCCATGTCGTTGAGCCCATGGGCCTGTTTGCCGAGTCGGTGCTGCAGAGTTATCTGGGCGAGGAGGCGTTGCAGGAACTGCACGGCAAGGGTGTCCATGCGTTCCTGGAGGGTATTGAGCAGCGGATGCTCGACGGTTTTCGTGAAGAGCTGGGGGAAGGCCACAGCGACTTGTCCCTGATCCGCACAGTGCGTGTCGTTCAGGGAGAGCCGGCCAGCGTGATTCTCGAGCAGGCACACAAACTGGAAGTGGATTTGCTGGTGCTCGGCCGTCACAGCGCCAGCGCGCAAGAGGGCGCGTCGATAGGTCGAACGGCCGCCAGGGTTCTGCAGTCCTCCGGGGTGCCGGTGTACTTGGTGCCCATTATGTCGAAAGCGTTATGTCAGAAGGGATGTTGAAGAACGGGCGAGGGTAGGGGGAAGGTTCAATTGGCGGTTTTAATGAAATCGAGCGTGCCATCGCCTTACAAAGGTGATAAAAAGTTCTAGAATTATTCATCTCACCATTAATCCAGTTATATACCGTCGCTGATACCCATAGGGTTTATCTGCTTTGAGGGATACATATGAAGCTCCAACAACTGCGCTACATTTGGGAAGTGGCGCACCACGACCTCAACGTTTCCGCGACGGCACAGAGCCTTTACACCTCCCAGCCAGGCATCAGCAAGCAGATCCGTCTGCTCGAGGATGAGCTGGGTGTCGAGGTTTTCGCCCGCAGTGGCAAGCACCTGACACGTGTGACGCCTGCTGGCGAGCGCATCATCACCACCGCCGGTGAAATTCTGCGCAAGGTCGAAAGCATCAAGCAAATTGCCCAGGAATTTTCCAACGAGAAAAAGGGCACGCTGTCGATCGCTACCACTCACACCCAGGCGCGCTACGCATTGCCGCCGGTCATCAGCAACTTCATCAAGCAATACCCGGATGTTGCGTTGCACATGCATCAGGGTTCGCCGATGCAGATTGCCGAAATGGCCGCTGACGGAACGGTTGATTTCGCGATCGCCACCGAAGCGCTCGAGCAGTTCAGCGATCTGGTGATGATGCCGTGCTACCGCTGGAACCGTTGTGTGGTGGTGCCTCAGGGCCATCCGCTGACCAAGGTGCCGAAGCTGACCCTGGAGTTGCTGGCGGAATACCCGATTGTGACGTATGTCTTCGGTTTTACCGGTCGCTCCAAACTGGACGAAGCGTTCAGTCATCGCGGTCTGGTGCCGAAGGTTGTCTTTACTGCTGCGGATGCGGACGTGATCAAGACCTACGTCAGGCTCAACCTGGGTGTGGGGATTGTGGCAAGAATGGCGGTGGACGAAGAAGTCGACAGCGACCTGGTGGTGCTCGATGCCAGCGACCTGTTCGAGTCCAGCGTCACCAAGATCGCGTTCCGTCGCGGCACTTTCCTGCGTGGCTTCATGTGCGACTTCATCGAGAAGTTCGCCCCGCACCTGACCCGCGAGGTCATGGCCAAGGCGATTCAGTGCCACAACAAGCAGGAGATGGAAGAGCTGTTTGCCAACGTCGAGTTGCCGGTGCATTAGGAGTAGCTTTGAGCCACAAGCCACAAGCCACAAGCCAGAGCCGTACGCGCTTTGACTTGAAGCTTGCAGCTTGAGGCTCGCGACTTCAGTCGCGCACTATCAGATTGCCCGCATGCAGTCCGCATTCTTTCTGGGTGGCTTCTTCCCACCACCAGCGGCCTTCGCGTTCGTGCTGGTTGGGCAGGACCGGGCGGGTGCAGGGTTCGCAGCCGATGCTGATGAAGCCACGCTCGTGCAGGCTGTTGTAAGGCAGTTCAAGCATGCGGATGTAGCCCCAGATTTCCTCGCTGCTCATCTGTGCCAACGGGTTGAACTTGTACAGCGTGCTTTCGGCCGTCGAGAATGCGCTGTCTACTTCCAGTGCCGCAACAGCACTGCGCGTCCCGGGGCTCTGGTCGCGGCGCTGGCCGGTGGCCCAGGCCTTGACGCTGGACAGCTTGCGGCGCAGCGGCTCGATCTTGCGGATGCCGCAGCATTCGCCATGACCGTCCCGGTAGAAGCTGAACAGGCCCTTTTCCTTGACGAAAGGTTCAAGCGCGCGCTGGTCCGGCGAGATGATCTCGATGTCGATCTTGTAGTGATCACGGACCTGTTCGATGAAGCGATAGGTTTCCGGGTGCAGACGGCCTGTGTCGAGGCTGAAGACCTTGACGTTTTTGTTCAGTTTCCAGGCCATGTCCACCAGCACGACGTCTTCGGCGCCGCTGAAGGATATCCACAGTTCGTCACCGAAATGCTCGAAAGCCAGTTTCAGAATGTCCTGTGCAGACTTGTTCGCATAAGTCGTCGCCAGTTCAGCGACGTCGAAAGGTTGGCTCATCAGGCGGCTTCCTAAAATGCAAGAGTGGCGCTTAAGCGCTCGTGATGGCGACAATGGTAACAAAATCCGCTGTTCAGTGGCCGCTGCCAGAGGCTAGAGTGCCGCTTCCTTTGATAGTGAATGCCCTTGGGGAGTGTGCTGTGGAAATTGCCTGTCTGGACCTGGAAGGTGTGCTGGTCCCGGAAATCTGGATCGCCTTTGCCGAAAAAACCGGTATCGAATCATTGCGCGCGACGACCAGGGACATTCCCGACTATGACGTGCTGATGAAGCAGCGCCTGCGTATTCTCGATGAGCACGGGCTGAAACTGGCGGATATTCAGGCAGTGATCAGCACACTCAAGCCGCTGGAGGGCGCTGTGGAGTTCGTCGACTGGCTGCGCGAGCGTTTTCAGGTGGTGATTCTATCGGACACGTTTTACGAGTTCTCCCAGCCGTTGATGCGTCAACTGGGGTTTCCGACGCTGCTGTGTCATCGATTGATCACCGATGAAACCGACCGCGTGGTCAGTTACCAATTGCGTCAGAAAGACCCCAAGCGTCAGTCGGTGCTGGCGTTTAAAAGCCTGTACTACCGAATCATCGCAGCGGGCGATTCCTACAACGACACCACCATGCTGGGCGAGGCCGACGCCGGCATTCTGTTTCATGCGCCGGACAACGTGATCCGCGAGTTTCCGCAGTTTCCGGCGGTGCACACGTTCGACGAGCTGAAAAAAGAGTTCATCAAGGCGTCGAATCGGAATCTGGTGCTTTAAGCGCGAGGCTTACATTTATCCTTCTGCGCAAGATCGGACGCGGAGCGTCCAGGACGGCATTCCCACGCTGGAGCATGGGAACGATAATCAGCGCACGACCGGACATTTCTCGTTCATCACGCTCTGAGTCACATCGGTGCCGCGTGGCGGATCAAAGTGCCTCAAGCGTTTTCAGCAGCACGCGGACCTTGGTGAAGCTTTCCTGGTACTCCGCTTCGCAGTCCGAGTCGGCGACGATGCCGCCGCCGCCCCAGCACGAGACTTGCCCGTCCTTGACCAGCAGGCTGCGGATGGCGATGGAGCTGTCCATCTCGCCGCGTACATCCATATACAGCAGCGACCCGCAGTACAGGCTGCGGCGGGTCGGTTCCAGTTCGTCGATGATCTGCATGGCGCGGATCTTCGGCGCACCGGTGATGGAGCCGCCGGGGAAGCTGCCGGCGATCAGGTCCAGGGCATCGTTGCCGGCCGCCAGTTCGCCGGTCACGCTGCTCACCAGATGGTGCACGTTGGGGTAGCTTTCGAGGCTGAACAGCTCGGGGACTTTCACCGAGCCGGTTGTGCAACTGCGCCCCAGGTCGTTGCGCAGCAAATCGACGATCATCAGGTTCTCGGCGCGGTCCTTGTCGCTGGCCAGCAGTTCGGCGGCGAAGGAGGCATCCTGCGCCGGGTCCGTGCTACGCGGTCGCGTGCCTTTGATCGGGCGGGTTTCGACCTGCCGGGCGCTGACCCGCACGAATCGCTCCGGCGAAAGGCTCAAAATCGCATCGGCGCCTGACAGGCCCAGGTAGCCGGAGAACGGCGTCGGGCAGGCTGCTCGAAGCGCGCAATAAGCTGCCCATGGATCGCCAGCGCACTGCGCCTGAAAGCGTTGGGCGAAATTGACCTGATAGCAGTCACCTGCCTGAATGTACGCCTGGATTCGCTCGAAAGACTGTCGATAGTCGTCGGCGCTGATACTGGCCTGAAAAGTCTGGCTGAGCCTGAAGTGCGATGGCGCTTGGCTGATGCTGCCAGTGAACAGGTCAACCAGCCGCTTGCGCTCGGTGTCGGCCAGGTCTGGATGAAACATCAGTTGGCTGGTTTGCGCCTGATGATCACTGATCAGCGCCCAGGCGTAGAGCCCCAGCCGCGCCTCGGGCAATTGCAGGTCGTCGATGGCCTGATCGGGCAGCGGTTCGAGGCGTCGCCCGAACGCATAACTCAGGTAGCCGATCAGCCCACCGGCAAAGGGCAGCTCGCAGCCCGCCGGCAAGGTTGCCGTTCCCAGCGCCGCCAGGCTGTCGCGCAATCGTTGAAGGTAAGCCGTTCCGCTCTCGCCATCCGCAACCGTCAGTTCCTGCCGTGGCCAGGCGCTGAGCAGGTCGTAGCGGCCGCGCTCGGCAACCGGTCTGCCGCTGTCGAGCAGCACGGCCCCCGGTGCCTTACAGATTCGCGAGAAAAACACGGCCGGGTCGGCGCTATAGGGCAGGGGATATATCGAACAGGTGGGCATCGGCAAACGTCAGTCTTGGGCGCGCGGTCGGCGATTGTAGCCTTGCCGATCAGGCGCTCCTAGCGGTATGTCGGTATTGGGCGCAACTCAGGCGCTGGGCACGTGGCCGAACAGTTGCTGGACAAAATCGACGCGTTCCTGCGCGGACTCCTGACGGCCTTCGAGGGCCAGTTGCTCCAGGCGCGCCTCCACGGCTTGGGTGCGATGGGTCAGGCCACTGTCATTAGCGATCTGGATATTCAGACCTGGGCGGGCATTGAGTTCCAGAATCAGCGGGCCTTTGTCTTTATCCAGCACCATGTCGACGCCGATATAGCCCAGGCCGCACAGCTCGTAGCACTCGGCCGCGAGCTTCATGAAGCCGTCCCAGTTGGGCAATTGCACGCCGTCTACCGAGTGCGTGGTGTCCGGGTGCTTGCTGATGATGTTGTTCAGCCAGGTGCCTTGCAGCGTCACGCCGGTGGCCAGGTCCACACCGACGCCGATGGCGCCCTGATGCAGGTTGGCCTTGCCGCCTGACTGGCGAGTGGGCAGGCGCAGCATGGCCATCACCGGATAACCCATCAGCACGATGATGCGGATGTCCGGCACGCCCTCGTAACTGATGCTCTTGAAGATCGGGTCCGGGACGACCCGGTATTCGATCAGCGCCCGGTCGCGGTGCCCGCCCAGCGAATAAAGGCCGGTGAGGATGCTGGACACCTGATGCTCGATTTCTGCGTGGCTGATGATGCGCCCCGAGACTGTGCGAAAGCGCTCCTCGAAACGGTCGGCAATGACCAGAATGCCATCGCCGCCTGCGCCTTGGGCCGGTTTGATCACAAAGTCGTTGTGCCCGCCGATGATCTCGTCGAGCCTGTCGATTTCCTTCTCCGTGGAAATGACCCCGTACATTTCCGGCACATGAATGCCCGCTGCAATGGCTCGTTCCTTGGTAATGATCTTGTCATCGACCACCGGGTACAGGCGGCGCTTGTTGTACTTGAGCACGTAGTCGGCATTACGCCGGTTGATGCCCATGATGCCGCGGGCTTCAAGTGCTTTCCAGGTCTTCCACCAGCCGATCACTTGGCTTTTTCCTCTTCTTTGAGGAAGGCCTTGAAGCGCATCAGTTCGGTCAGACGATAGCCACGGTATCTGCCCATGGCCAGCATGAATCCGACCAGTACCAGCAGCACCGCCGGGAAGGTGAAGACGAAATAGGTCAGTTCCGGCACGCTCATGATCAGGTGCGCCAGAGACGCCGCGAACAGCGTACCGATGGCGACTTTCATTGCGTGGCTGCCGCCGCGCTCTTCCCAGGTGATCGACAGGCGTTCGATGGTCATGGTCAGAATCACCATCGGGAACAACGCCACCGACAGGCCGCGCTCCAGCCCCAGTTTATGGCTGAACAGGCTGATGGCGGCGATCAGCACCACAACGAAGGTCAGCACCACCGACAGGCGTGGCAGCATTTGCAGCTTCAAGTGCTCCAGATAGGAGCGCAGCGACAGCCCCAACGCCGTGATCACGGTGAACAGCGCAATGCCGAAGCCCAGTTGCGTTTCACGAAATGCCAGGGCGATCAGTACCGGCGTGAACGTGCCCAGGGTCTGCAGGCCGATCAGGTTGCGCAGAATCAGAATGACCAGCACGCCAATCGGGATCATGACCATGACCATGAAGGTCTGCTGGGTTTGCAGCGGCAGGCCGTACAGCGAGTAGGCGAGAAAGTCGGAGTCGGTGCTGGCGTCGGTCAGCTTGGCCAGACGCATGGCGTTCATTTCGCTGTTGTTGAGGCTGAAGGTGACTTGCACTTTCTTGCCCCCTTCGACGCTGACCAGGTTCTCTTCACCGGTCCACCACAGCAGGCGATCATCCGGCAAACCGGCTTCGCCAGTGTCGGGGTTGAAGTACAGCCATTCCTTGCCATTGAAGCTGCGCAGCCAGAGCTCCGGCGTCTGTTGCTGTTCTGCCTCCAGGCGAATGGTGTGGGCTTTTTCCATGGGCACGTGGGCAATCGACAGCAGTAGCTCGGTGATCCGGGCTTTGTTGGAGGCCGAGGTATCGCCCGCCAGCAGCAGCTTGACGTTGTCATCGTGAAGGTTGTTGACGCGCTTGATGGCTTCGGTGATGAAGGTCTCGACATCGGCCGAATGCTGGCGAATCGGTGCCAGCAAAGCCTCGGCGGCCACTTTTTCAGGACCTTCGATGGTCATGCTGTCGCGAAAGATGGGGCCTTTGACCTTGGGTTTTTCACCGCTGTAGCGCTTGGTCAGTACCAGCCGGTAGTAAAGCGTCTGGTTGCCGGTGGCGCGACGGGCGGACCAAGTGACTTTGCGATTGCCGTCAGCGCGGTTGACGCTGACGCCATAGTTGTTGGAAATGAAGCTTTCATTGAGGCTGATGTAGTCGTGGGCCAGTGGCGGCACGAACATCTGGATCTTTACCGAGTCCTTGGGGTTGGCGATGAATTCGACTTTGGCGTCGATGTTCCACAAGTCATCGGTTTCGTCTTCGCTCACGGGTATGCCGAGCGCCAGTATCTGATAGGCCGTGATCGCAATGCCCAGGGTCACAAGGGCAGTGATCAGGATTTTCAGATGGAGTGTAAGTGAGCGCATGGATTTACTCTGCGTTTTGAGCGACGGAAGCGCAGCCGGGCTTCCCTGCCGCATATTTAAGACTTGGATCGACCAGCGCATCAAAGCGTTTCAACGCTTCCGAGCCGATCAAGAGCGGGTATTGGAAAGCACTTCGGTCGGTCAAGTTCACTTCGATGGTGCGTAAAGCTTCGCCCATGCAGATATCGAGGCTGATCACCGGGCGTGAGGAGTACTTGTTTTCGTCATCCGGGTCGAGATCATCGGCGCGCCGCTTGATTTTGCTGACCCGGCTCAGCGGCCGTTCGATGGGGTGGACATGCTTGCTGTCGCTGGCCAGATAAAAGTGCACCCAGCTTTCGCCATTGCGCTTGAAGTGCTTGATGTCACGTGCGCTCAGCGAGGCAGTCTTGGCGCCGGTGTCGAGCTTGGCGGCGATCTCGACGTCGATTTCGATGAGTCTGGCGTATTCGTTGAGGCCATAGACTGTCTTGTTGGCGGCCATGCCAGGGGCGGAAAAAAGCAGGCCCGACAAAAACAGCAGGCAGAACAGCGTGGGGAGGGTAGTCAGTCTCATAAATCCTGGCGCGATGAGCGAAAAACTTCAGGGTCAGGGCGCAAGCGGGATGGACCTGATGATAGTGGTGCTGTGCGGTCGCCGGCAGTGAATCCGGTACGAAGCGCGCTGTGCGAACACGAGGCGCATTCTAGCATGAAGCCTTGCAGGTGCCAGTCGTCTACCTGCGCAGCTGTTCAGGTTGGCTATGACTGTCGATGGTCAGGGGATTGTACGATTGTCGACAGTCTTTGATTTATCTTTGACTGATCTGCCTTTAATGGCTAGATTTAAGCCTATCAAGTCTAAAGGTGTCGACAATGTCGGTCGGAACAGAAAGGTTGCTGACAACGGAAGACGACCCGGAAACCCTTTCCGAGAACGTTTTCCGACGCATTCAGTCGGCCATCGTCAAGGGCGAGATCGCCCCCGGCAGCAAGATTTCCGAGCCGGAACTGGCGCGCACCTACGGCATCAGTCGCGGCCCGTTGCGTGAAGCGATTCATCGGCTTGAAGGTCAGCGGTTGGTGGTGCGTGTGCCGCACGTGGGCGCCCGTGTCGTCGCGCTCAGCCACGCCGAACTGATCGAGCTGTATGAAATTCGCGAATCCCTGGAAGGCATGGCCTGCCGCCTGGCCGCCGAACGCATGACCCAGGCCGAGATCGATGAGCTGCGCAGTGTGCTCGATACCCATGAACGCGATGCGGCGTTCCAGGCGGGCATCGGCTACTACCAGCAGGAAGGCGATTTCGACTTTCATTACCGGATCATTCAGGGCAGCGGCAACCGCACCCTCAGTCAGATGCTCTGCGGTGAGCTTTATCAACTGGTGCGCATGTACCGCATCCAGTTCTCCACCACGCCCAATCGGCCCCGGCAGGCCTTTGCCGAGCACCACCGGATTCTCGACGCGATCGCCGAGCGCGACGGCGAGCTGGCCGAATTGTTGATGCGCCGTCACATCGGCGCGTCCAGACGCAACATCGAGCGCCATTATCAGGCGGCTTCCCAGGCAACTTCCGACCGAGGTCAACCATGAGTTCCAACAACACTACTCCCGGCCAGCGTTTCCGTGATGCAGTCGCCAGCGAACAGCCGTTGCAAGTGGTTGGCGCGATCAATGCGAATCATGCGCTACTCGCCAAGCGCGCCGGGTTCAAGGCTATTTACCTGTCGGGTGGCGGGGTGGCTGCGGGTTCGCTGGGTATCCCGGATTTGGGGATCACCGGTCTGGAGGATGTGCTGATCGATGTGCGGCGCATCACCGATGTGTGTGATCTGCCGCTGCTGGTGGATGTCGACACGGGGTTCGGTTCTTCGGCCTTCAACGTGGCGCGCACCGTACGCTCGATGATCAAGGCGGGCGCGGCGGCGATTCATATTGAAGATCAGGTCGGTGCCAAGCGCTGCGGTCATCGCCCGAACAAGGAAATTGTTTCGCAGCAGGAAATGGTCGACCGCATCAAGGCTGCCGTCGATGCGCGAACCGACGACAGTTTCGTGATCATGGCGCGCACCGATGCACTGGCGGTCGAAGGGCTGGAGTCGGCGCTGGAACGTGCTGCGGCGTGTATTGAAGCGGGCGCAGACATGGTCTTTCCGGAAGCGATCACCGAACTGGCGATGTACAAGCAATTTGCCAACCGGGCGGGCGTACCGATCCTCGCCAACATCACCGAATTCGGTGCCACGCCGCTGTTTACTGTTGATGAATTGCGCGAGGCGGATGTGTCGCTGGTGCTTTATCCGCTTTCAGCCTTCCGCGCAATGAACAAGGCCGCTGAAAACGTCTACGGCGCGATTCGTCGCGACGGCAGCCAGAAAAACGTGATCGACAGCATGCAGACCCGCATGGAGCTGTACGACGCCATCGACTACCACACCTTCGAGCAGAAACTGGATGCGTTGTTTGCGCAGAAGAAGGGGTGATACCTGTGAAATACCGGGCTTCTGGCCGCAGGCCGTAGGAGCGAACTTGTTCGCGAAAGGGCCGGTATATTCTCCGAAGATGTATCGTCTGAACCACAGTCTTCGCGTCCCATCACACAAAAACAATAGTGGAGAACATCATGGCTGAAGCAAAAGTATTGAGTGGTGCAGGGCTGCGCGGGCAGGTTGCCGGGCAGACGGCGCTGTCCACGGTGGGCATGGCCGGTGCCGGGTTGACCTATCGCGGTTATGACGTGCGCGAACTGGCCGCCGAGGCGCAGTTTGAAGAGGTTGCCTACCTGTTGCTGTATGGCGAGCTGCCAACGCAAAGCCAGCTGTCCGCTTACCTGGACAAACTCAAAAGCCTGCGTGATCTGCCGCAGGCCTTGAAAGAAGTGCTGGAGCGCATCCCCGCCGACACCCATCCGATGGACGTCATGCGCACCGGGGCATCCATGCTCGGCACGCTTGAGCCCGAGCTGAGCTTTGATCAGCAGCGCGATGCCACCGACCGTCTGCTCGCGGCGTTCCCGGCGATCATGTGCTACTGGTATCGCTTCAGTCATGACGGCAAACGCATTGGCTGCACAACCGCTGAAGACTCCATTGGCGGACATTTCCTGCACCTGCTGCTGGACAAGTCGCCCAGCGAACTGCACCGCAAGGTCATGGACGTGTCGCTGATTCTGTACGCCGAACATGAATTCAATGCATCCACGTTCACCGCTCGGGTCTGCGCGTCGACCCTGTCTGATCTGTTTTCCTGCGTCACCGCAGCCATCGGCACTCTGCGTGGCCCGCTGCATGGCGGCGCCAACGAGGCGGCGATGGAAATGATCCAGCGTTTCGCCTCTGCCGATGAGGCCACTCAAGGCACATTGGGCATGCTGGAACGCAAGGAAAAGATCATGGGCTTCGGTCATGCGATCTACAAGGAGTCCGACCCGCGCAACGAGGTCATCAAGGGCTGGTCGAAAAAGCTCGCCGACGAGGCTGGCGACAGCGTGTTGTTTCCGGTGTCCGAGGCCATAGACAAGGTCATGTGGGAGCAGAAGAAGCTGTTTCCCAATGCCGACTTCTACCACGCCTCGGCTTACCACTTCATGGGTATCCCGACCAAGCTGTTCACGCCGATATTTGTCTGCTCGCGCCTGACCGGCTGGGCCGCTCACGTTTTCGAGCAGCGCGCCAACAACCGCATCATTCGCCCGAGTGCCGAATACATCGGCGTCGAACAGCGCCGCTTCGTGCCTATCGAACAGCGCTGAAAAGGGGGCAGGGGAGCCGCTGAAGAGCTCCCCACCCGCATTCCGAACACTCCGTGATCGAGTCCCGTAATGAACAGTGAATTCCGCAAAACGCTCCCTGGCACCCAACTGGACTATTTCGACGCGCGCGCGGCTGTCGAGGCGCTCGAGCCCGGCGCCTATGCCACGTTGCCGTACACCTCGCGGGTGTTGGCCGAAAATCTGGTGCGCCGCTGTGATCCGGCGACCTTGAACGCCTCGCTGAACCAACTTATCGAGCGCAAGCGTGACCTGGACTTTCCGTGGTTCCCGGCGCGGGTTGTCTGCCATGACATTCTGGGTCAGACCGCACTGGTGGACCTAGCCGGGCTGCGCGACGCGATTGCCTCGCAGGGCGGCGACCCGGCGCTGGTCAACCCGGTGGTGCCGGTGCAGTTGATCGTCGATCACTCGCTGGCCGTCGAGGCTGATGGCAACGACCCGCAAGCGCTGGCGAAAAACCGCGCCATCGAAGACCGACGCAACGAAGACCGCTTTCACTTCATTGACTGGACCAAACTGGCGTTCAAGAACGTCGAGGTGATCCCGCCGGGCAACGGCATCATGCACCAGATCAATCTGGAGAAAATGTCGCCGGTGGTGCAGGTGCTTGATGGCGTGGCATTCCCCGACACATTGGTCGGCACCGACAGCCATACGCCGCACGTTGACGCGCTGGGCGTGATCGCCATCGGTGTCGGTGGCCTTGAGGCCGAGAACGTCATGCTCGGGCGTGCTTCGTGGATGCGCCTGCCGGACATTATTGGCGTCGAGCTGACCGGCCGCCGCCAGCCGGGCATCACTGCCACTGACGTGGTGCTGGCCCTGACCGAATACCTGCGCCAGCAGAAAGTCGTCGGTGCGTATCTGGAGTTCTATGGCGCGGGGGCATCGAGCCTGACCCTTGGCGACCGGGCGACCATCTCCAACATGGCGCCGGAATATGGCGCAACGGCGGCGATGTTTTCCATTGATTCGCAAACCATCGATTACCTGCGCCTGACCGGCCGTGAAGACGAGCAGGTCAAGCTGGTCGAACTGTACGCGCGGCACACGGGTTTGTGGTCGGAGAGCCTGAGCGAGGTGCAATACGAGCGCGTACTGAGCTTCGATCTGTCCAGCGTGGTGCGCAACATGGCCGGGCCGTCCAACCCCCATGCGCGGGTGGCGACTGCCGATCTGGCCGCCAAAGGCATTGCCGGGCAGTGGGACGAGGTGCCGGGGCAGATGCCGGACGGCGCGGTGATCATCGCGGCGATCACCAGTTGCACCAACACCAGCAACCCGCGCAACGTGATTTCGGCGGGGCTGCTGGCGCGCAATGCCAACCGCCTGGGGCTCAGCCGCAAGCCGTGGGTGAAGTCTTCGCTGGCACCGGGCTCGAAAACTGTGGCGTTGTACCTCGATGCAGCGGGGCTGACGACCGAGCTGGAGCAACTGGGTTTTGGCGTGGTGGCGTTTGCCTGCACCACCTGCAACGGCATGTCCGGCGCGCTGGACCCGCTGATTCAGCAGGAAATCATCGACCGTGACCTGTACGCCACGGCGGTGCTGTCCGGCAACCGCAACTTCGACGGGCGCATTCATCCCTACGCCAAACAGGCGTTTCTGGCCTCGCCGCCACTGGTGGTGGCTTACGCGATTGCCGGGACCATCCGTTTCGATATCGAAAACGATGTGCTGGGCATCGCCGACGGCAAGGAGATCCGTCTCAAGGACATCTGGCCGAGTGATGAAGAAATCGACGCCGTCGTGCAAGCATCAGTCAAGCCGGAGCAGTTTCGTCAGGTCTACATCCCGATGTTCGCTATTGACGAGCACACCGGGCCGAAGGTCGAGCCGCTGTATGACTGGCGTCCGATGAGCACCTACATTCGTCGCCCGCCTTACTGGGAAGGCGCGCTGGCCGGAGAGCGCACGCTCAAGGGCATGCGCGCACTGGCGGTGCTGCCGGACAACATCACCACCGACCACCTTTCGCCGTCGAACGCGATCATGCTGGACAGCGCAGCGGGTGAATACCTGGCGAAAATGGGCCTGCCGGAGGAGGATTTCAACTCCTACGCGACCCACCGCGGCGATCACCTGACCGCCCAGCGCGCCACGTTTGCCAACCCGCAACTGATCAACGAAATGGCCGTGGTCGATGGCAAGGTGCAAAAAGGCTCGCTGACCCGCATAGAGCCGGATGGCAAGGTCATGCGCATGTGGGAAGCCATTGAAACCTACATGGCCCGCAAACAGCCGTTGATCATTATTGCCGGTGCCGATTACGGCCAGGGCTCCTCCCGCGACTGGGCGGCCAAAGGCGTCAGGCTGGCAGGCGTCGAAGCGATTGCGGCAGAAGGCTTTGAGCGTATTCACCGCACCAATCTGGTGGGCATGGGCGTGCTGCCGCTGGAGTTCAAACCTGGCACCAGCCGCCTGACCCTGGGCATTGACGGCAGTGAAACCTTTGAAGTGACCGGCCAGCGCACACCCCGCGCGACCTTGACGCTGGTGATCCAGCGTAGCAATGGCGAGCGCGTGGAAGTGCCAGTGACCTGTCGCCTGGACACCGCTGAAGAGCTCTCTATTTATGAGGCTGGCGGCGTGTTGCAGCGCTTTGCTCAGGATTTTCTGGAGGCTACGACGGGTGCGTGAGGAACGATAAGCGCGCGGAAAAACACTATCGTGCCCATGCTCTGCGTGGGCACGCCGCTCTGGACGCTCTGCGTCCGACTTTGAGCGCTCAGTGCGCTTTTTGAACAGGACAACGAATTCATGACTCACCCACCACAGATCCGCATCCCCGCCACCTACATGCGCGGGGGCACCAGCAAAGGGGTGTTTTTCAGACTCAATGATCTGCCGCACGCCGCGCAAACGCCCGGTCCGGCAAGGGATGCGCTGTTGCTACGGGTCATCGGCAGCCCCGACCCCTACGAAAAGCAGATTGACGGCATGGGCGGGGCGACATCGAGCACCAGCAAAGCGGTGATTGTGTCGCGCAGCAGCAGGCCCGATCACGATGTCGATTACCTGTTCGGTCAGGTGTCCATCGACAAGCCTTTCGTTGACTGGAGCGGCAATTGCGGCAACCTGTCAGCCGCCGTGGGCTCGTTTGCCATCGCCAGCGGCCTGCTCGACGCCAGCCGTGTGCCGCAGAACGGCGTCGCCACTGTGCGTATCTGGCAGGCCAATATCGGCAAGACCATCATTGCCCATGTGCCCATCAGCAATGGCGAGGTACAGGAAACCGGTGATTTTGAACTGGACGGGGTGACCTTCCCGGCCGCAGAGGTGCAGCTTGAGTTTCTTGACCCGGCGGCGGATGAAGAGGGCGCAAGCGGCTCGATGTTCCCCACCGGCAATCTGCTGGATGACCTGCAAGTGCCCGGTATCGGTACGTTGAAGGCGACCATGATCAACGCGGGCATTCCAACCATTTTCATCAATGCCGTTGATATCGGCTACACCGGCACTGAGTTGCAGGGCGATATCAACGCCGATCCGCTCGCGCTTGCCCGGCTTGAGGCCATTCGCGCTTACGGTGCCGTACGCATGGGCCTGATTGGCAGCATCGATGAAGCTGCCACGCGCCAGCACACGCCCAAAGTCGCCTTTGTCGCCGGGCCTGCCGACTACGTTTCTTCCAGTGGCAAGCCTGTCGCGGCGCAGGATGTCGACCTGCTGGTGCGCGCCGTATCAATGGGCAAGCTACACCACGCGATGATGGGCACTGCCGCCGTGGCGATTGGCACTGCCGCCGCCATCCCCGGCACGCTGGTCAATCTGGCCGCCGGTGGTCAGGCGCGCAGCGCAGTGCGCTTTGGTCATCCATCCGGTACGTTGCGGGTCGGGGCGCAAGCCCTTCAGGACGCGAGTGGCTGGAAGGTCACCAAAGCCCTGATGAGTCGCAGCGCCAGAGTCCTGATGGAAGGCTGGGTGCGGGTGCCGCAGCAGGGCGACTGAAGCCCTTTATTTAAAGCGCCGTTCCACGCCTTTTTCGACCAGCACCTTGGCGGAGATTTCTTCCACCGAAAAATGCGTGGAGTTGATGTTGGGAATGTTCTCGCGGCGGAACAGGCTTTCCACTTCGCGCACCTCGAATTCGCACTGCGCGTAGCTTGAATAGCGGCTGTTGGGCTTGCGCTCATGGCGGATCGCGGTGAGGCGGTCCGGATCGATGGTCAGGCCGAACAGCTTTTCGCGATGCTGCTTGAGCGCTGGCGGCAATTGCAGGCGCTCCATGTCGTCTTCGGTCAGCGGGTAATTGGCCGCCCGAATGCCGAACTGCATGGCCATGTACAGGCAGGTCGGGGTCTTGCCGCAGCGTGATACGCCCACCAGGATGATGTCGGCCTTGTCGTAATAGTGCGTACGCGCGCCGTCGTCGTTGTCCAGCGCGAAGTTGACCGCCTCGATGCGCTCCATGTAGTTGGAGTTGTGCCCGATGGAATGCGATTTGCCCACCGAATACGAGGAGTGTGAACTAAGCTCCTGCTCCAGCGGCGCCAGGAAGGTCGAGAAAATATCGATCATGAAGCCGTTGGACGTCGCCAGAATCTCGCGAATGTCCTGATTGACGATGGTGTCGAAGATGATCGGTCGCACATCATCCTTGTCGGCGGCGTTATTGATTTGTTGTACCATCGCCCGCGCCTTCTCGACGCTGTCGATATAGGGCCTGGTGAACTTGTTGAAGGTAATGTTTTCAAATTGTGCCAACAGGCTCTGGCCCAGCGTTTCGGCGGTGATACCGGTGCCATCCGAGATGAAGAAAGCAGATCGTTTCATTTTTGTCCCAGGCCTTAAGCAGTTGACGAATTCTGGCTATCATAGGCGTGCTTGCCTGCCCTGAGGGCCTGCAGGCACACCTTTTTTGAAGGTCCAGGCTTGCGCCTGACCAGACACGCCCGAGGCTACGACACACGTAGCCCGGGTGCATGAGCTTTTCCCAACAACACACACGGTTAGTGGAGAGATCACCTTGGTAGAGTACGTAGTTTCCCTCGATAAGCTCGGCGTCCATGATGTAGAGCACGTGGGGGGCAAAAACTCGTCCCTCGGCGAGATGATCAGCAACCTCGCAGGTGCTGGTGTTTCTGTGCCTGGCGGCTTCGCGACTACAGCCCAGGCCTATCGTGATTTTCTCGAACTCAGCGGCCTGAACGATCAGATTCATGCGGCGCTGGACGCCCTTGATGTCGATGACGTCAACGCGCTGGCCCGCACCGGCGCGCAGATCCGCCAGTGGATCATGGAGGCCGAGTTCCCCGAGAAGCTCAACGCCGAGATCCGCACCGCCTTTGCCGAACTGTCGGCCGGCAACCCTAATCTGGCCGTGGCTGTGCGTTCTTCCGCCACCGCCGAAGACCTGCCTGACGCCTCTTTTGCGGGCCAGCAGGAAACCTTCCTGAACATTCGCGGCGTCGAGAACGTCATCCGCGCGGCCAAGGAGGTCTTTGCTTCGCTGTTCAACGACCGAGCGATTTCCTACCGCGTGCACCAGGGCTTCGACCACAAACTTGTGGCGCTGTCGGCGGGTGTGCAGCGCATGGTGCGCTCCGAAACCGGTACAGCCGGGGTGATGTTCACCCTCGACACTGAATCCGGTTTCCGTGATGTAGTGTTTATCACCGGTGCCTACGGCCTGGGCGAAACGGTGGTGCAGGGCGCGGTCAACCCGGACGAATTCTACGTGCACAAGGACACCCTGGCCGCTGGCCGCCCGGCGATCCTGCGTCGCAACCTGGGCAGTAAAGCGATCAAGATGATCTACGGCGAAGAAGCTTCGGCTGGCAAGTCGGTCAAGGTCATCGACGTCGAGCCCGCCGACCGGGCGCGCTTCTGCCTGACCGACGCCGAAGTGTCCGAGCTGGCGAAACAGGCGATGATCATCGAGAAGCACTACAAGTGCCCGATGGACATCGAATGGGCCAAGGACGGTGACGATGGCAAGCTGTACATCGTTCAGGCGCGTCCAGAGACCGTGAAAAGCCGTGCGTCGGCCAACGTCATGGAGCGTTACCTGCTCAAGGAAACCGGCAAGGTACTGGTCGAAGGTCGTGCCATCGGTCAGCGCATCGGCGCCGGCAAGGTACGCATCATCAAGGACGTGTCCGAGATGGACAAGGTTCAGCCCGGCGACGTGTTGGTGTCCGACATGACCGACCCGGACTGGGAGCCGGTCATGAAGCGCGCAAGCGCAATCGTCACCAACCGCGGCGGTCGTACCTGCCATGCGGCGATCATTGCCCGCGAGCTGGGCATTCCGGCTGTAGTAGGCTGCGGCAACGCCACGCACACCTTGCAGGATGGCCAGGGCGTGACGGTTTCCTGCGCCGAAGGCGACACCGGTTACATCTTCGAAGGCGAACTCGGTTTTGACATCAAGACCAACTCGGTCGATGCCATGCCTGACCTGCCCTTCAAGA
Source organism: Pseudomonas avellanae BPIC 631 (assembly GCF_000444135.1). Taxonomy (GTDB): domain Bacteria; phylum Pseudomonadota; class Gammaproteobacteria; order Pseudomonadales; family Pseudomonadaceae; genus Aquipseudomonas; species Aquipseudomonas avellanae. The sequence goes on along the minus strand of NZ_ATDK01000080.1, from coordinate 8,033 downwards.
TCATGATGAACGTCGGCAACCCGGACCGCGCCTTCGATTTTGCCCAGTTGCCCAACGCCGGTGTCGGCCTGGCGCGTCTGGAGTTCATCATCAACCGCATGATCGGCGTGCACCCCAAGGCGCTGCTCAACTATTCGGTGCTGCCACCGGAAATCAAGGACAGCGTCGACAAGCGTATTGCCGGTTACGACGATCCGGTCGGTTTCTATGTCGAGAAGCTGGTCGAGGGCATCAGCACCCTGGCCGCCGCGTTCACGCCGAAAAAGGTCATCGTGCGCCTGTCGGACTTCAAGTCCAACGAATACGCCAACCTGATCGGCGGCAAGCTTTACGAGCCTGAAGAAGAAAACCCGATGCTGGGTTTCCGTGGCGCGTCGCGCTACATCAGCGAAAATTTCCGCGACTGCTTCGAGCTGGAATGCCTTGCGCTCAAGCGTGTACGCGAAGAAATGGGCCTGACCAACGTCGAGATCATGGTGCCGTTCGTGCGCACCCTGGGCGAAGCGAGCCAGGTTATCGATTTGCTGGCGGCCAACGGCCTGAAGCGTGGCGAAAACGGTCTGCGCATCATCATGATGTGCGAATTGCCGTCCAACGCGATTCTGGCCGACGAGTTCCTGGAATATTTCGACGGGTTCTCCATTGGTTCCAATGACCTGACCCAGTTGACCCTCGGCCTGGACCGCGATTCCGGCGTTATCGCTCACTTGTTCGACGAGCGTAACCCGGCGGTCAAGAAGCTGCTGTCCAATGCCATTCAGGCGTGCAACAAGGCCGGCAAGTACATCGGCATCTGCGGGCAGGGGCCTTCCGATCACCCGGATCTGGCGCGCTGGCTGATGGATCAAGGGATCGAGAGCGTGTCGCTCAACCCTGATTCGGTTCTGGAGACCTGGTTCTTCCTGGCCGAAGCGCAAGCACCGGTCTGATGTAGCGCGGCTGTTGGGTGGCGTTGCTCTTGTGACGCGATGGCCGCCAGAGCCGTCTTGTGGATCAAGTGTTTGAAAGGGCGGTTTCTTCGGAAGCCGCCTTTTTTATGAGTGCGCCACACGCTTATGAGAGCGCCACAAGGCGCCCCAGCGCGTTGTTGTATCTAGTCTGTCCAGCCAGATAAAGAGTGATATGCAGAGCAGTAGCCAGCTTTTTCCCGTTGCCTTGATCAGTGCCGAGCGTCGTGGCGACCTGGTCGAGGACGTCTACCGTCTCAAACCGGCCAACAGCCCTGACCCGAGTGTCGAGCTGGTGGTCACCTGCCTCGGGCTGGTCGATCAGCCTGCTACGCGCGGCGCTCCAGTGATTCTTCTGCACGGCAGCTTTTCCAATCGACGCTTCTGGTATTCGCCCAAAGGCATCGGCCTGGGGCCGTATCTGGCCCGTGCCGGTTATGACGTGTGGATCCCGGAGATGCGCGGCCACGGGCTGTCGTCGCGCAACCAGAACTATCGCGCCAACTGTGTGGCCGACTACGCCCGCTTCGACCTGCCGGCCATCGGCGCATTTGTCGTCGAGCAGAGCGGCCAGGCGCCGCACTGGATCGGCCATTCGCTGGGTGGCACCACCCTGGCAGCCGCGCTGGGCGGTCAGTACCTCGGCCCGCAAAACGCAGCGTCAGTGGCGCTGTTCGGCAGCCAGGTCAGCCGTAGCTACTGGCCGCTGAAAATTCCGCCGCTGCAATGGTCGGCCCGTCTGCTGCTCAGGTCCTTCACGCATGTGTCCGGGCCACGTTTCAAGCGCGGCCCGGAAGACGAGCCGATAGGCCAGGTGCTGGAGAGCCTGCGTTGGCACGGGCTGTTCGGGCGCTTTGGCGAGCGTGACAATAACTGGTGGGCGGGGCTTGGCGACGTTCAGGTGCCCGTCCTTGCAGTGGCTGCGGTGGGTGATCAACAGGACCCGGAGTGGGCCTGCCGCATGCTGTTCGATCAGATCGGCGGTGAGCAGCCCAAACAGTTTCTCTGTCTGGGCCGTGAGCATGGTTTCAGCGAAGACTTCGGTCATGTGCAAATGCTGGTCAGCAAGGCTGCGCAACAGCAGGTCTGGCCGCGTGTGATCGACTGGCTGCGCGAGCGCAGCGTTCCTGAACAGGTTGCAGAGTTTCAGGCGGCAGTGGGCAGTTAGCGGTTAAAGTCGCTATGGTTAGCGTCATCCGGTTGTCTCTGGTTCAATACCGGATCTGTACCCATCGCGACTTACAGGAGCTGACCCCATGCACTACATCACCCCCGATCTGTGCGACGCCTACCCGGAACAAGTGCAAGTCGTCGAGCCGATGCTCAGCAACTTCGGCGGACGCGATTCGTTTGGCGGCCAGATTGTTACGCTCAAATGTTTCGAGGACAACTCGCTGGTCAAGGAGCAGGTCGAACTCGACGGCAAGGGCAAAGTGCTGGTGGTCGATGGCGGCGGGTCGCTGCGCTGCGCCTTGCTGGGTGACATGCTGGCTGAAAAAGCTGCCAAAAATGGCTGGGAAGGTCTAGTGATTTACGGCTGCGTGCGCGATGTGGACATGCTGGCCCAGACCGATCTGGGCGTCCAGGCGCTGGCCAGTTACCCAAAACGCTCGGAAAAACGCGGCGTAGGGCAGCTGGATCTGCCGGTTACCTTTGGCGGCGTGACCTTTCGTCCGGGTGAGTACCTGTATGCCGACAACAATGGCGTCATCATTTCCCCATCACCTCTGACCATGCCGGAATAAGCGAAGTATCCATGTTCGATGAAGCAAACGCGCAGTGGGGGCTGGTTCATGCCCTCGTTCTGGACGGTAAGGGTGGGGCGCGTTTCATTGCTCGAACCGAGTTGCAAGGGCTTGAACTGCAGCCACAGGAAAGTCTGTGGCTGCATTGGGATCGCAGCCATCCACAGACCCATACCTGGCTGCGCACTGGCAGTGGGCTGAGTGAATTTGCCTGTGACCTGCTGCTTGAGGAAAACACCCGGCCGCGTCTGCTGCCGTTGCCGGATCAGGAGTTGCTGCTGTTCCTGCGTGGCGTGAACCTGAACCCTGGTGCCGAGCCGGAAGACATGGTTTCGTTGCGCATCTTTGCCGCCGCGCAACGGGTGATCTCGTTGCGCCTGCGCCCGTTGCGGGCCACCGAAGAGCTGATCGAGCTGTTGGGGCAGGGCAAAGGCCCCACCAGCGCCTCGGAGCTGATTCTTTATCTGGCCCAGTACCTGACCGACAAGGTTCAGGATCTGGTGGGCGAATTGACTGAATCGGTCGATGAAGAGGAAGAAAAGACCGACGCCGACGAACGGTACAGCCCTGAACACGGCAAACTGTTGCATATTCGCCGACGCGCGGCAGGTCTGCGCCGGTTTCTGGGGCCACAGCGAGACATTTATGGTCAGCTTTCGCGAATCAAGTTGTCCTGGTTTGCCAATGACGACGCTGATTACTGGAACGAACTGAACAACAGCCTGACCCGCTACCTGGAAGAGCTGGAACTGACCCGCGAGCGCGTCGGCCTGCTGCTGGAGTCCGAAGATCGGCGTCTGCGCGAGCACATGAACCGTACCATGTACCGCTTCGGCATCATTACCGGCATATTTCTGCCGATGAGTTTTCTCACCGGTTTGCTGGGTATAAATGTCGGCGGTATCCCCGGCTCGGACAGCTCGTACGGCTTTTTGGTGGCGTGCTTGCTGATTGTCGCATTGGCCGCAGGGCAGTGGTGGTTGTTCAGGCGTTTGCGCTGGGTATAGAAGCGGCTTATCCGTTTTTTTGACGGGCTGGTGTGACTTGTTGTTTTTGCGTCGCGTCTTTGACTGACATTACGTGAGGTGCCTGATGCACGATCCGTTTGAAGAATCTTTACGCGACATGCTCAATTCTTCATCCTCCAGCCGGGATGACGATGCATGTCTGGGGCGCGTCCTGAAGACCGCCAATCGCCAGGTGGGTGCAGGTGTGTTGTTCGGTCTGCTGGGGCGTTGGTCAGAGGCGTTGATGATTGCCGTGAACAACGGCTCCGCCCACGTTTCTCCTGTTTCTCGCCGCACGATGTCGGGTGCGCGTTCTATCGATAAGGCTGATTGAGCATGGAATTGAATCTCTGGACCCAGAGCCTTCTTGCTGCAATGACTGCGTTGTGGACCAAGGTTGCAAACTTCATCCCCAACCTGTTTGGTGCCCTGGTTGTGGTGCTGCTGGGTTTTGTCGTTGCCAAGCTGCTCGACGCACTGCTGTCCAAATTGCTGGCCAAGCTGGGCCTTGATCGTCTGGTCGGTGGCACCGGCCTGACCAAGATCATCGGCCGTGCCGGCGTCAAGGTGCCGATCTCAACGTTGATCGGCAAGATCGTCTACTGGTTCGTATTGTTGATCTTCCTCGTTTCTGCAGCCGAATCGCTTGGCTTGCAGCGAGTGTCAGCTACGCTGGACATGCTGGCGCTGTATTTGCCCAAGGTATTTGGTGCGGCACTGGTGTTGCTGGTCGGCGTATTGCTCGCGCAACTGGTCAATGGGCTGGTGCGCGGCGCGGCCGAAGGGGTAGGCATCGATTATTCCGCAGGTCTGGGGCGAATTGCTCAGGGCCTCGTGATCATCATCAGTATTTCGGTTGCGATCAGCCAGCTTGAGGTCAAGACCGACCTGCTGAACCATGTAATTGTGATTGCATTGATTACCGTTGGTCTGACAGTGGCGCTGGCTTTAGGCCTGGGCAGTCGTGAAATCGCCGGTCAGATCATTGCCGGGATCTATGTTCGCGAGCTTTTTCAGGTCGGCCAGCAGGTACAGGTAGGCGATACAGAAGGTCAGATCGAGGAAATCGGTACGGTCAAGACAACGCTACTGACAGACGAGGGGGAGCTGGTGTCGTTTTCCAACCGCATTCTCCTGGAGCAGAGAGTAATCAGCCGTTAAGCGGCTAACCTGCTAATCTATGCCGCCAGGTTGCCGATACAGGCCGTGGCGGACATTGAACTGACTGTCGGCAAGATTTGTTTTGAATAAACCTCAACCGTTTTTGACGCGTTACGATCCCCGCGAGCTCTCTGATGAGGAGCTGGTCGCGCGGGCCCACGTCGAGCTTTTCAATGTGACGCGGGCCTATGAAGAATTGATGCGCCGTTACCAGCGAACGCTTTTTAACGTGTGTGCACGATATCTGGGGAACGATCGCGATGCTGACGATGTCTGTCAGGAGGTGATGCTAAAAGTGTTGTACGGGTTGAAAAATTTTGAAGGTAAATCTAAATTTAAGACCTGGCTGTACAGCATCACCTACAATGAATGCATCACGCAGTACAGGAAGGAACGGCGTAAGCGTCGCTTGATGGACGCGTTGAGTCTGGATCCACTTGAGGAAGCGTCGGAAGAAAAGACGCCCAAACCTGAAGAGCGGGGCGGACTTGATCGCTGGCTTGTGTATGTGAACCCGATCGATCGGGAAATTCTGGTACTGCGTTTTGTTGCAGAACTTGAATTCCAGGAGATCGCAGACATCATGCACATGGGCTTGAGCGCAACGAAAATGCGTTACAAGCGGGCGTTGGATAAATTACGTGAGAAATTTGCGGGAATCGCCGAAACTTAATACGGTGCAAATATCTCTAACGAACTGGCAAGGTCTGGTACACTTGCCGCCGAGTTGTCCCCACGTTGTGGGACTGCTTTATAATCATCAGATGGGGATTTAACGGATGAAACTGAAAAACACCTTGGGCTTGGCCATTGGTACTATTGTTGCCGCAACTTCGTTCGGCGCGCTGGCTCAAGGCCAAGGCGCAGTCGAAATCGAAGGCTTCGCCAAGAAAGAAATGTACGACAGCGCCCGTGACTTCAAAAACAACGGCAACCTGTTCGGCGGCTCGATTGGCTACTTCCTGACCGACGACGTTGAATTGCGTCTGGGCTACGACGAAGTTCACAACGTTCGTAGCGATGATGGCAAGAACATCAAGGGCGCAAACACCGCTCTGGACGCTCTGTACCACTTCAACAACCCAGGCGACATGCTGCGTCCATACGTTTCTGCCGGTTTCTCCGATCAGAGCATTGGCCAGAACGGTCGCAACGGTCGTAACGGTTCCACCTTCGCCAACATCGGCGGCGGTGCCAAGCTGTACTTCACCGACAATTTCTATGCTCGTGCTGGCGTTGAAGCTCAGTACAACATCGACCAAGGCGACACCGAGTGGGCTCCAAGCGTCGGTATCGGCGTAAACTTCGGTGGCGGCAGCAAGAAAGTTGAAGCAGCACCAGCTCCAGTAGCTGAAGTGTGCTCCGACAGCGACAACGACGGCGTGTGCGACAACGTCGACAAGTGCCCAGACACCCCAGCCAACGTAACTGTTGACGCTGATGGCTGCCCGGCAGTTGCTGAAGTGGTTCGTGTTGAGCTGGACGTGAAGTTCGACTTCAACAAGTCTGTTGTCAAGCCTAACAGCATGGGCGACATCAAGAACCTCGCTGACTTCATGCAGCAGTACCCACAGACCACCACCACTGTTGAAGGTCACACTGACTCCGTCGGTCCTGACGCTTACAACCAAAAACTGTCCGAGCGTCGTGCAAACGCCGTTAAACAGGTTCTGGTTAACCAGTACGGTGTTGGCGCTAGCCGCGTAAACTCGGTTGGTTACGGCGAATCCCGCCCAGTTGCTGACAACGCAACTGACGCTGGCCGTGCAGTAAACCGTCGCGTAGAAGCAGAAGTAGAAGCTCAAGCTAAGTAATTAGTCGCTTGTACTGAAAAGCCCGGCTCAGGCCGCAATGCTGTTCACTTAAGGATTGTTGACTAATCCTCGGCCAGCAGGAAAATCCGGAATCTGATTATGGATTCCGGATTTTTTATGTCTGTCGCTCAAGATTTAGGCGCTGTTCTGGACTTTGCCGAGCAGCCGCTCTCACGCCTCGACGTATTCACCGATCATATTCCCCAAGAATGGATTAGCACTGCCGCCACTTTGGCCGAAAAGGCCACGGTCCGACGTCGGCGCCTGCCCTCAGATATGGTGCTTTGGTTAGTCGTCGGCATGGCTCTTTTCAGAGGAGAGCCCATCGTTGAGGTCGCGCGCCGACTCAATATCTGCGCCGACGGTCTAGCCAACGAGGTACTTTTGGCGAAGAGCGGCCTTTCACAGGCGCGTCAGCGCCTGGGCAATCAGCCTGTGTCTTGGCTATTTCGACAGTGCGCCAGTACCTGGGGATACGAGCGCTACCCGCAGGATGACTGGCACGGACTTCAGGTTTTTGCCGTCGATGGTGCGCTGTTTCGAACCCCGGAAACACCTCAGTTACGTGCGCACTTTGGCTCAGGCAACACCTCCTCCAATCGGCAGACGCCCTACCCGGTGTTGCGTCTTGTCGCGCTGATGAATGCACGCTCCCACATCATTGCCAATGCTGCCATTAGCCCCTATCGCAAGGGTGAAATCCCACTGGCTAAGGACTTTGTGGAAAGCATACCCAATCACTCGGTGACCTTACTGGACAAAGGGTTTTTCAGCGCTGATCTGTTGTTGAGTATCCAAAACGCTGAGCAAAACAGGCACTGGATGATCCCTGAACGCAAAGGAACGGTCAGGACGGAAGTCGAACATTATGGCGATGGCGATTATCTGGTGCAGATGAGGGTCTCGCCGCAGGCGCGTAAAAAGAATCCGGCATTACCTGAGTACTGGCAGGTAAGAGCTGTGACTTACCAAGTTGAAGGAAATGAGAAAACGGTCTTCACCTCGCTACCGGCTTCGAAATTTAGCGCAGAACAGGTTGCGACGCTTTATCACGAGCGGTGGGAGATCGAGTTGGGTTTCAGAGATATCAAAAGCTCAATGCAAGACAATGCTCTGACGCTTCGCAGCAAGACCGTGGACCTTGTTTACCAAGAGTTGTGGGGGCTTTTACTGGCGTATAACGTGGTGCGCCGAGAAGCCAGTCAGGCGGCTGTCGCTCACAAGCGGGCGCCCAGCGAGATAAGTTTCAAGTTTGCCTGTCAGCACATTGCCAGTCATCTGGTGGTCATGGCCGGGGCCGTGTCGCCATCACATACGCCGAGGCGCCTGGAGGAACTGCGTGGCAGCATCGGTGTGCTC
>NZ_ATDK01000079.1 GCF_000444135.1 Pseudomonas avellanae BPIC 631 | reverse complement strand
GATATCTTGGGCGCTCATTTCTTCGCCTCCAACGGTGTAATCAACGAGCAAGAATAGACGATTTTACAGAGCATTTATTTTTGAGACAGCACACTAGCAGCTAGCAGATCAAACCCGATCACTTCCGGACGGCTGTCTATCGAGCGGTTGCTCGCCAGTCGCTTGCGCAGCAGGCGTCGAGTGCGACCAGGTCACATACCGGAAGCGGTCATAGAGTCCCGCCACCATTTGCCCACCCGCAATTCTCCCGGGGATTGCGGTTGAAAGCGCGCTGGCCGCGCCCCCCAGTCGTGAAGTGCTTACGTAATTCCCGGCCCAGGATGCCGCCTTCTTACCCTTTTCGGTCATGTAGCTCAAACCCTTGCCGGCAGCCGCGCCGGCCACTTCACCAACCATGCCTGGCAGCGTGAGGTTGGCCGCAGTCAGCACTGTGGCACCGGCGGCGTACCCTTTCAAACCTTTGTCGAGGAAGTTCCAGGCCTTGTTGACCCCCAGAAACCCCGTCATCACCAGGTTCAGCCCAACGATTTCCTTGAAGACCTGAACAGCCTTTTGCATGTCGACTTCGGGATTTATCGCCAGCTTGAGCATTTCCGAAGCGCACCACACACCGTCCGCCGCGTAGTCGGCTTTACCGACCATGCTTTTCATCAGCATTACCAGCGCAGCACCGATACCCGCAGTCAGGGCAACCAGACCCAACTTGGGGTAGAAATCCGCGTCCGCCTTGCGCTCGGTCTCAGGCAGCTCAAGGCCTGCGCGAATCGCATCACCTGCTTCAAAAGCAGCCTTGAACTCACTGCTCTTGGTGCCCAGATACGTCAGGCTCGAGTTCATGATGTCGGTGATGTTGTTGTCTTGCTTGTAAGCTTCGGTCGCCACTTTCATCTGCTGAGCGAAATGCTCGCTGACGTTGAAGTGATTGACCACTGCACGGTGGTCTTCGTCGGAGATGCTCGCATCCCCCGTGTCTGGACTGGAAAATTTGCTTTTCGCGAGCTTGAATGCAGACGCGATTGACTCTCGGTTGAATACGGCCAGTGTGGCTGCGCCGGACGTCACGGCGGCCGCAATGCCGAAACCGACCTGCTCCAGTAAATGTTCGTTCTTGGCAAAAGTGGGCTGCGCCACAATGGCGTTGGCCAGCACCGTGACGAAATAGCGATTGAGCCCGTGGTCGATGTTGGTCCGTGAATTGGTCAGCTCGTTCATCATCAGGCCAGCCATGAACACCGCATTTTTCGTGAAGTGCGCAACCAGCGACGAGCTGTAGGAGTTGTCCTTGCTGACGAATGCCACTGCCAGGGGTAATGGCGCCAAGGCCAGTAGCATCACCGGACTCGCAGCAACGCGGCCCATGAACGAGGCGCCGTCCTTGAGTGTAGCCAGCTCGGTATTCATGCTCTTGTTGAGGCTGAGCAATTCTTCGCGCACTTGAGGCGGGAGCCCCGACCGGTTCAGTACCTCGGGCAGGCGGTCATTGTGAGCGCGCCAGGCGTCGAGCTGCCCTTGCCCGTTGGCCTGGACGATCGCGCCAAGCATTTCCCGCTCCGCTTCGGTCAGCGCAGGCGATGGTTTTTCCAGCAGCGGCTTCAACCCCTCGGACGTCGCGGTAGTCGCCTTGGGCAGGTTTTCGAGATCGGCCAGTTGTTCCTCGGTCAACAACAGCGAACCATTAGCCAGGGCCAAACGAAATTTTTCGTCGAACCCCATGCCGCCCCGAGCCTCTATGTCTTCCTCCCGGGCAAACGACAGCGGGGTGTCACTGACGATAGTGCGCTGCTCTTCAGTGAGATGGATCGCATGTTTGTTCAAAAATGCGTGCATCTGTTCGGGCGAAAGGTGCGGCGCGGGGCTACGCAGCAAGGCCAGCAACTTCTTGTCGTCCATGGGTGCAACCGCCCCGTAGGCATCGAACTTGCGCACCAGATTGCCGCCCGCCTTTAGCAATGCCAGGCCCCGTGTCAACCTGGGCTCTACGACCTCACGACTGTGTACCGAGCTCTCCCCGGAGTCGCTCACTCTCTCTTCAGAAGTGGGTAAAAGATCGTTTTTACGCAGTTCTGCCAGCAACTCCCCCACCGCTTCCGCAAGGGAGCGCAGATCACTCTGGGTCGGTGTGTCCGGGCAATGCTCGATCAATGACGCCAAGGCGGCCGGCAACGTCTCGAGCGCCTCAAGCGTATCGCCATGCGGACGGAGCAGACCGGTCATCTCCTCGGAATGATCACGCAGGTTGCTAATCAGCTCCGCTGTGCGGTCCTTGGCGGTGCGTATGAAACTGCCGAACGATGCGTAGGGCGTCGTGCCTTCAGGCTTCTCGGCCAGTACCTTGGGATCGAGATGAATCAACGCCAGCAGATCCGCAACGCCTCGCGCACGAATGTGCGACTTGCCGGTAAATAGCGCGACAGATTGATGCAGCCGCGCCGTCTTCAGCCCCTCGCAGGCCTGGGACAGAGGCGCATGAGACGCGTGGGACTCAGGCGTGTCCGCCAACTGCCGCGTGCAATCATCAAACGCCTCTTTCAGCGCCTGCTGCTGATCCCCATTTGCGAGCTGGTGCCAGCCCTGCTCGGTCATCGCTGCGTCGGCAAGCTCTTGGCCAAGTTGGGCAACCGCGGGATAAGACGGATTCTTTTTCGCCAGCTCGCGCCGAAAAGTCGCGAGCAGATGCACAGAATCCTGCGCCGGCGCAGTAGACCTGCTGCCAAAAGCCACGTCCAGTTTGCCAGATGCAACAAAGGCCTTGGTGCGAACCTGCTGCGGCGATTGCTCGAGGCTGCTTGCGGCATCGGAAGAAGCGTGAGAGGCATCCGGCAAGGATGAATAAGAGGAGCGTGTTATCTGCGATGGCATGATGGCTTTTTCCCTACTGTTGGTGGTACCGATGTTTAAAAGTCGGGACTAAGTGGCGCTCGATCCATAACGGTTCCCTGTAGTGACCCCCGACCGTGCCAATGAGGGGGGTCGCGTCATTACACTCGGCGCCATAGCTTCAGCGGTAGCAGCTTTCCACGTAATTCATCGCCGCCTGAATAGATGCGACTGAACGCAGATCTTCATGCACACCCAGCCACACACCAACCTCCAGCGGCCTGGACAGTTCAAGCTGGCAAAGGCGCGGGTTTTGTTCGACAGCAAAATCAGGCAGCAACGCAATGCCCACACCGGCCTCTGCGGCACGGATCTGTAACTCCACCGTCTTGGCTTCCAGCACAAAAGGACGCGTGCCGACAATAGCCTTGAGCTCTGCATTCTGGCTGGCAGTCATCACCTCACTGTCGTAGCCAATGAACTCATAATGCACACCGAGCCGTTGCTCAAGATAAAAACTCGAACAATAAAATGAAAAAGACGCCGTCCCGATACGCCGCGCAACAATGCCGTTTTCGACAGGTCTGGAAAAACGGATGCACAGGTCTGACTGGCAACTGGATAACGACGAATACTGATGATCACCCAACAGCCGCAACACAATGCCAGGGTGCATCGCCCGAAACGCCCCCAACTGCGGCACCAACTTCTCGATAGCAACGGATGAAGGCGCGCTGATCGTGACCTCGGTCGCAGGCGCGTCCTGAGCCGCCACGGCCAGCCGGCCTATGGCCTCGGCCTGCTCTTCAATGCGTCGGCCAATGACAGCCAGTTTCCGACCATCATCGGTCAATTCGTAGAGGCGCTTGCGACGGTCAACAAGTTTGACGTTCAGGGATTTTTCCAGAGAGGCGATGCGGCGCGAGACGGTGGCGTGTTCGACCCCTGACTTCTTCGCCGCGCCGCTCAGAGACTTAACCGTGGCGAACGTCAGAAAATAACGCAAGTCTTCCCAGTCGAAAGTAGTTTTAGGGCTATGTCTATCGTTAAATCCACATGAAGCAGGCCTATCTAAGAGGGTGTAGACAAAATCATGTAGTGAGTCGGCGCGCGAGTATTCGAGCCTCGGCCAACCAAACCCATGCCTCGCTTACCGCAAAAAGGCGATCATGATGCATGATCAGTCGCCGAGCTCTCTCATTCCAGGCATGAGTTCGCTCCACTACCCATCGCTTGGGCATGACCACAAATCCAGTCTGAACAGGCTCCACGGAAAATAGATCGCCTTGTTCAGAGTGCCATTGCCCTGTTCTTCTGTTATTCGGGCCACGGATCACTTGAACATCGATAGCGTGCAGTTGATGGGTGCGCTGTGCCCATTTTCCTGCGTACGCACTATCAACAAAAAGCGTGCTCAGTGACGGATATTTTTCCTTCGAGTACGCCACCGCATCATCCGCCGCGTCACGATCCTGCACGCTTGCAGCACTGATACTGACAGCCAGCAGCAGGCCCAATGTATCGACGATCAGACTTCGTTTACGCCCCTTCACTTTTTTGCCTGCGTCGTAGCCGCTGTCACCGCCTTGAGGAGAACTGCGGGTCGACTGTGAATCCAGGATCGCTGCTGACGGGCTGTCAGCGCGTTCTTCCCGCTCACGCCATTGAGCTCGCAAGCGATCATGCATTTGCTCGAACTTGCCTTGAGCGCTCCACCGGCGGAACGTTTTGTAGACATTGTCCCAATGAGGAAAATCGCGGGGTAGCATTCGCCATGAGCACCCCGTGCGTACGACATAGCAACAGGCTTCCAGCAACGTGCGCCGAGAGTGAAGCGGTGGCACTCCTCGTCCGCCCTGGCTTTCAAACAGGTCGGCGACCAGTGCCCACTCGGTATCTGTCAAGCAACTCGGATATAGCTGCTCCGGCAGTTGGCGGCGGGGGTTTCATTGTAGCCATAGGCTTTATTAGGTTCAGGTGACTGAAAACTTCCCTTGGCCCGCTGCTTTACACGCGTAATCCCTGCCATTTTCAACGCTTTTGCAAAGGTGTCGGGATGCGCAGTGATACCGGTTTCGGCGAAGAATACGAGCGCCAATTCGGCCTGGCTGGAATAGGGCTGTGCATGAGCGAGTTTCACCAGCACGGGATAGTGCTCGGCGGCAATCGAGCGAGGACGTCCGGTTTTAGGCATGGCTTGAGGGCTATTCAGACAAGGGAGTGAAAGTTTAATTTATTTTGTCTACACCCTC
>NZ_ATDK01000078.1 GCF_000444135.1 Pseudomonas avellanae BPIC 631 | reverse complement strand
TAAGCTATTGATAAGATTTGAATTTTCCGTTAGTTGGTGGCTGATTTTTTCGAAAACAGTACACTAGCGTCGCTGCATTGCGGCCTGAGTTGATAATACTTGCCGCGCGGTAGGGCTTCTTGTAAGGGTTTGGAGGCCCTAGCGCAAAAACGGGAATTGGCCAGTAAGCTACTGATGGGCTTGCCGCATGCTGAAAAGCCACCCGAGTATTGATATCTGCAGTCGCCTCTCGCGAGCTCAACGATGGATCGTAGGCTTTAGCTTGTGAAGGAAATATCGATGAAAAGTTGTTATTTTTTTTAACAATTTCTCGCCAGACAGACGATTGATGCCAGTCATTGACTGCTATGCCTACGCCTCGTATTTCTAGTGAGTATGTTCGTGCTTGCGTAGCCTGTTGTTCTGCATTTTTAGCGATAACCTCGGATTTATAAGCCGCCAGTTCATGCTTTTCATTGGCAATAGCTTTGCCCCACCAATGCCCGCTGTAGCTCAGCAGAACCGCACCTAGAATCCCTGCAATACCCCAGCGGGTAACCGAATGTATGTCACGCAATTCCATGATGTTTTCCTGTGCTTCCGCTGCATGACATGATCACGAATAAACCCCTAAACCACTCGCACATTCATGGCGTGGCTGGCCACACCCTGACAACCGCACGCCAGCCGATGGCCGTGCAGCACCACTGGCATACCGTTCAGCTTTCGGGTGGGGTGGCCTTCGATGAATGGGAACTCACCGGAGTGAAGCGGGCAGGTGGCTTTGTCGCCCAGCACGGCCGGTGGCTTGCCGTTGATGGTGTGGGTGCCTGCCAATTGGCAGGACACCACTCGGCCACCACTGCTGGTGGCGTCGCCCAGACAGACCGGATAACTCACTCTGCAGGTGCCCCGCCGGTTGGCGAGCCGAAGGTGAACGGATCTGCGCCACGGTTCTGGCTGTTCTTGGCCTTGCGGGCTTCATCGGGCGGGCGGACCATTTGTACGGTCAGGCTGCCATCGGTGCCGGCGTAGACCACGGCGCTGACGCCACCGTCCTTGTAACTGGCGATGGTCGCCAGGTTGATCTCGACCAGCGCACCGCTGACCCCGGTATTACCCAGACGGCGACCGATGTCGTAGCCTTCTTCGACATTGCCCAGCTCAAGGCCGTGGCCGTCCTTGTTCAGGTCGTGCAGGGCGTTGTTGAGGGCAATTTCCGCTTCCGGGTTGTTGGTGCTGTCGTAGAACACCCGCACAGGTTTCTGGCCTTCGGGCAAAGTGTCCAGTGCTTGCACCCAGGCGGCTTGCAGGGCTTTGGCTTGCAAGGCCGGTTTCAGGCGTTTGCCGTTTTCATCCTGCATCGATGCCTTGATCGGGCGATGCAGGTAGCCAAGCACCGGCGCGGCGTCGAACTCCTTGACCTGATTCTGACCCCAGCGAATGGGCAGCCAAGGGGAAGGCTCGAAGTTGCCGGGACCACGGTCGCTGATGGTTTTCCAAAGGGTGGGGAGTTGGGATTGCCAGTAGGCGGTGGACATGGTGCCGGGGGCTAGCGGATCTTTAACACCTTTGGCGGCCTCGGCATCCTCGTAAACTTTTCCAAACTGTATCCGCGCCACAAACCCCACCTAGCAAAAAATGAGGGTCTGGTTTACCGAGGCATCTCTGGCGAGCAGTTCCACGGCAACAATGTTTCGTAATCCTCTACCGATG
>NZ_ATDK01000077.1 GCF_000444135.1 Pseudomonas avellanae BPIC 631 | reverse complement strand
TGTTTTCGAAAAAATCAGCCACCAACTAACGGAAAATTCAAATCTTATCAATAGCTTAGCTTGCAGGTTATGGGTAACTTATTTCGAAAACAGTACACTAGCAACTTCAACAAGTGGCTTTAAGAAATTATAGATAACCCATTCAAGCAATGTGTCAGCCAACGGAGTTGCATCAATACTAGTTCCGAAAAATGATACTGACCCAACCCCAGCAGCTACCGCTTTAGCGCCTGATAGCGCAGTATGCACAATGCGATTTGTTGTGATAGCGGATGCCTGCATAAGTGCCAGAACATCACCAGTCGTCTTGATCCGGGCAATTGCATCAACATCACCGTCTGTACCAATTAGCGTGGCCGTAACTCGCTCCATACCCCAGCCGATAAAGTTGCTCATAATGCTGTCGCCACGACTACCCAAGGTATCGATGTTCAAATCATCCAGCGATGCCGGCGCTAAAGCCGCTTTAATGTCTGCTGCATTGGGCGTGACGGGCTGCTTATAGTTTGAGCCATCAAGCGACTTGCTAATGATTGCCTGATATACAGTCTGATAGCTGTTTAACGCCAACTGGCCCCCCGGGCCTCTAGGCAGCATGTTCAGGTTCGGCTGCGTTGCAACCGCAACAGGCTCTGCAAACATAGCTCCCATCTCTTGCCGAATTCCAGAGAGGCGCTGATAAAAACCCCCAGCCATCGCCCAACCGTCTTTAGTCACATCCTCGACGTACTTCGCCATTATTTTTTGTAGCGTCTTATCATTCGTCATTTGCGACGTTAGATTTTGAGTAAGCGTATTTTGGGCTTGATTGATAATGGAGTTAAAGCGGTCACTCTTAACAGCATCCCATCCGGTCTTAGTTATATCCGTGGGCCAAGTGTTAACCCATGCATCAATATCGGCCATCACCTTGTTCATGGCGGCGATCTTGGCGTTAAGCGTGGCATGGCGTACTGCCTGCATCGCGGCCTTATTGCTGGTAATCGTAGCAGGATCGAAAATTGAACTCGTAGAGGTTGAGGTCGTCACCAGTTCCGCAGGGACGCTAAAGCTATAGACCTTAATCGACCCACAAATTGGGGTGCCACCGCCAAGGTTGGTGGCCGCATTTCTATCTTTGATGAGGTAGATCGCAGCCTGTCGTCCTATGCCGTCCTGTACCTTGGAGTCAGGCTTGGAAAGCGCCTGTACAGCGGTAGGCTGGTCAAGCGACCTATAAATTGCATTGAGGGATCGGGCGCACCAGCTCGACGCCAAATAGGCTTGGCCGAACTGGCGAATGTCGTACAACGGATAGTTGGGGTTCGGCTTCGCGCCACTACCAAATCCAAGCTGGCTACTCACGCTGCTGAGCGAGCCGTTAACAATCCCGTTCTCCACACCGGCTTTGAATACGCCGTTGGCAAAACCAATCCCCCAAAGTCCAATTGTCAGTACGATGATCTGGATAATCGAATAACCGCTTGAAGCGGGCAGTAAGACTCCACCACCGAACACGATGCGCAGCGGAGTCCAAAGCGAACTCCATGCCTTGCCCATCGCTTCGCCCTCATTAGCCGTGTTGGCGACCCCGACAATGGCGATATACGAAACGAATAAAGACGCCAGTATCAGCAGACCAGAGTTGTACTGCACGAACATCGAGGCCAGCACGTTAGAGCTGGCAGTAACAGTTTCAGGGTCATTGCCTTGTGCCAAAGCGTCAATGACCGGCCCAAAGACTGCTTTAAGCACTCCAACACTTGCGTCTGAGCAACTGCTCGCGCCGTCCGTTGTGTCACACGGTGAAAAGGGCATTCCTGCCATCTGGAAAATCTCGCGGGGGAATTCACGAGAGAGTCTATAGGCCCACTGCATCCTTTAAAAGACAGGCAAAAATGGGACATGGACTATAGTCCATCTATTATGGACAACGCCCTATCAACTCATTGTTTTTAAAATAGAAAATATATTTTTTAGTATTGAAAATATCTCTAATAGGCGATAAATAATAATATTTATTTAACAAGGTCTGTCACGTAGACTCCAGCATCCCGAAATTTGCCAGCAGATACGGTGAAAAGTGAGATTCAAGCTCAAGTATCAAGACAATAAAACATTAGGGAATCTCCGAACAAGTCCCCAAATGTGATGAAATACGCCTGACCACCTGATCCGAGCTGCCCATGAGCCAGATGAGCTTTTCCGATTTCGAATATGCCGGCAAGCGCAAGCAGACACGCCGCGAACGCTTCCTCGCCGAGATGGATCAGGTCGTGCCCTGGACAGGTCTGCTGGGCCTTATCGAGCCGTTCTATCCCAAGGCTGGCGGTGGCAGAAAACCTTATCCTCTGGAAACCATGCTGCGCATTCACCTGTTGCAAAACTGGTTCTCCCTGAGCGATCCAGCCATGGAAGAAGCGCTCTACGAAATCACGCCCATGCGCCAGTTCGCACGACTGACGTTGAGCGCGCCGATACCTGAAGACACCACGATCATGAACTTCCGGCACCTGCTGGAAACGCATCAACTGGCCCCAGCGATCCTCGCGGTCATCAACGGTTATCTGCAAGAGAAAGGCCTGTCCCTGCGCCAGGGCACCATCGTCGATGCCACCATCATTCATGCCCCCAGCTCGACCAAGAACGAGGAAGGAAAACGTGATCCCGAGATGCATCAGACCAAGAAAGGTAACCAATATTTCTTTGGCATGAAGGCGCATATCGGCGCCGACGCCGAGTCGGGACTGGTTCATCATGTTCATGGCACTGCGGCCAATGTGGCCGATGTCACGCAGGTCGCTGAGCTGTTGCACGGCGAAGAAAACGCGGTGTATGCAGACGCTGGATACACAGGTGTCGAGAAGCGTGAAGAGCATGAAAATCGTGAGGTCATCTGGCAAATCGCGGCGCGGCGCAGCACGTATTCCAGGCTCAATAAACGCAGCGTTCTCTACAAGGCCAAGCGCAAGATCGAGTACTGCAAAGCTCAGACACGGGCCAAGGTCGAGCATCCATTTCGTGTAATCAAGCGTCAGTTTGGCTACGTGAAAGTGCGCTTTCGTGGGCTGATGAAAAACACAGCTCAGCTGACCACGCTCTTCGCCCTGTCGAATCTGTGGATGGCTCGAAAACAGCTGATGGGTATGGGTAAGTTGCGCGTTTAACACGGAAACCGGGCGAAAATGCCCTCAACGCACGCTGCATCATTCGATTTTAAGCAAATAACGCTGTTTGCCGAGTGGATTTTCGACTTGCCGCTGACGCGCG
>NZ_ATDK01000076.1 GCF_000444135.1 Pseudomonas avellanae BPIC 631 | reverse complement strand
GTCTGGGCGCATGAAATCAAAGTCATAAGGAGATGAGTCCGTGCTAGACCCAATTGGTGGTTTTCGTCGAATCCAAAACTTCGTCATCAACTATGTTGAGACCAGTTTCCGCATCTCAAACAAGGCGGCAGCGGAGGCGCGTCGGAACCTGCTGACGACGGTCGATGTATTGGCTACTGAGCCGTTTATCGAACCGGTGCTACGTTACGAATCGCATCATGAGAATCTCGAGCAACTAGCGCAGCGAGAGGATGGTCCGCTCGCACCTTTGAGTGAGTACGGCCGACGAGCCTTCGTTGAGCTAGCGCTTTCCGGGCTGTTCGACGGCACACGTTGTGAGGGGGTGATTCGTCGAAAATCCACTTTTGCGCCATACGATCATCAAGTCGAAATGCTGAAGCGCGGATTGCTTTCGGGTAAACCAGGTATCGTTACATCTCGCACCGGCAGCGGCAAAACAGAAAGTTTCATGTTGCCGGTGCTAGCCGCGATATCCAATGAAGCCGTGACCTGGGCAGCTCCTGCCAATGGCTATCTACAGAAAAATTGGTGGCTAGAAGATAAGGGCCAGTGGTCTGCTCGGAGGCAGGGGGAGAATCGTCCAAGTGCGGTCAGATCACTGGTTATCTACCCAATGAACGCATTGGTCGAGGACCAAATGCAGCGCCTCCGCAAGACCCTAGACTCTGATGATGCAAGGGAGGTAATGCAAGAGCGCTTTATAGGAAACCGAATCTTCTTTGGCCAGTACACCAGCTCCACACCCGTCACTGGCTTCGAGTGTCATCCGCGTATTGCTGACAACAAAGAGGAGAAACAGCGTCGTACCCGGCGCGTCACACGGTTACGAGAGGCAATGCGGGGCTTCAGGCGTGATCAAGATGCTGCGCGTGCTTTTGACCTCCAGGCAGAGTTAACCGCGCACGGCGAGGGTAAGAGGGCTTCAGATAAGACGCGTTACATCTTCCCAGCCTTGGACGGTGGTGAAATGCTTTCGCGCTGGGACATGCAGGCGGATCCACCCGATATCCTGGTTACGAACGCCTCGATGCTTGGCACCATGCTCTCGCGAGAGGTAGAGGAGTCGGTCTTCACTAAAACGCGTGATTGGTTGTTAAGCAACGATGATGCTTATTTTTATCTTGTCTTCGATGAGTTGCACTTGATTCGCGGCTCGGCTGGCACCGAAACAGCATTTTTGGTGAAAACGCTTATTCAACGGTTGGGTCTCGATCAGCCGGCACATCGATACAAGTTGCGAATACTCGCTTCCTCCGCTTCTATGCCAATAGAGGGGAGTCTGGGGGCCCAATCGCTCGCTTACCTACACGATCTCTTCGCGCCTTATGGTACCAGCCAGAACGCGAGTGATCCGGGCGCTATAGATCCGGAGTTTTGGCGAGATTGCATTGTGGTGGGTAATCCACACCTACCGGAGTTTTCCGGAGGACGAATCGAGGCTCAGCCCTTTGTAGATCTGCTAGATGCCGCACTAGAAGGCAAAGATGGGTTTGTCGCTAAAATTTTAAATGCAGAAGCGCTAAATCCTTCCGTGGAGCGCGCTGCTAGAGCCCTGGGGCGTTCCGCTAGCGGAGCCGCCGACCGAGTCAAAGTGCTGGCTGAGTCAGCCGCGGCTGCGTTGACGCAAGCTTGCCGCGAAGGAAGCGACGTTCGCGCTACGTCGACGACAGATTTGTCCGAACGTATCTTCCTCCCCAATTCCGGGGATCATGACAAGGCTCTGCGTGGGCTGCTATTGGCGCGCGCACTCCCAGAGTCAGATGCTTGGGATTCGAGTGTTGCGAATACCACAACAGCTTTTCGCGTCCACACTTTTATCCGCAATATTGAAGGTCTATTCGTTTCAGTCGCGATGGATGGCACTATCCCAGTATTCGAGGATTTCACCGTGGAGCGTGGCGTAACCCATGCCAAGCCTCGAATTGATGGCGGGCGGGGCCGTCGACTGTTTGAGTTGCTGTACTGCGAGGCATGCGGTGATTTGTTGATCGGCGGCCAAAGAGGTCAAAAAGTTGCGGACGGCACCGAGACCGAACTTCTACCCTCTGCAGCCGATCTCGACAACATGCCTGAGAAAGTCGGGTCCGAATACTACGACAAAATGACACTTGATGAGTTTGCCGTATTTTGGCCGCGTCGAGTGCAATGGGCGGCGTCAGATCGAGATTATGATGATTGGGAGGCCGCCAGCTTAAATCCAGAAACGGGACTGGTGTCTATTCAATCAGCGGTGCCCTCCGGACATATCGGTGGCTATCTATACCGGCAGCAAGAGGCAGCAGTGAAAGGTCGTAACGGCAAGATGACGGGGCCTTTGATGGCTCAGCCGTTTTGCTGCCCAAAGTGTGGCACCGATTATTCTAACCGACCTGTTTTCAGTCGTTCACGCTCGCCAATTCGCGCATTCCGCACTGGCGTCACTAAAACCTCTCAACTAG
>NZ_ATDK01000075.1 GCF_000444135.1 Pseudomonas avellanae BPIC 631 | reverse complement strand
CTGGTCAGTGAGAAATCACTGTCCAGATGCTCGTGGAATCAGTGTCCAAGTCAGCGTGGAATCACTGTCCAAGTGTTCGTGGAATGGGTGTCCAAGTGCGCGTGGAATCCCCAGACATGGCACAATGACGACCTAACAACCGCCAAGATTGAGCGACGACGTTTGAGCACGGATACTCTCCTACCCAAAATTTCTGAAGTAAAAGGCCAGCCCACGTGGGTTGATAGCAATCTTCCTGACCTGCGTACCTTGGCGCGTGAGCTGCGTACACATGCTCTTGAGGAAGTCACTGCGGCGTCCAGCCATGAAGACGCCATTGAGGTGACAGCTCAGCATCTGGGGTTCATCGACTCTGCGATTTTGTCCATAACCGTCATTACGCCTATGGGGGATGTGACTATCCTGCGCAGCAGCATCTACCACATCGTCGAAAAACGACTGGATGCCCGGGAGCGCTACGTAAGATTGGCTTTAGACACTCTCACTGGGCCGCTAGAGGTCTGGAAAGTGGCTTTCACGGACGGCACTGACCGCCTGGCTTTCATTGGTGCGTATGAGTCTAAGCGGCAGATGCTCGTAAGCGTTGTGTTCATCGAGGGCCAGATGCTCTGGAATTTTATGCACACGGACGCCAAATCGCTCAACAAGCATCGTCATGGCGAGCTGCTGTACAAGCGCTACACGCTTTTTTCAGAGCAAAGAAAAAGGGCTACTTGTGAAAGTAGCCCTCAAATTTGAAGCTTGATATTCATATGCACACCCTCAAGCAGGGGTGTGGAGGTCTCACCCTACGCCGATGTTCAGCCATCGCCGGGGTTCCTACGCCAGTCATTGCCGCTGAAGGCCACTGGTTTCGCGCTCACTTGCAATCATATACAAGGTGACACGTGTGTCAACCAAATTTGATGAATGGCCGTGATTTTCCGGGACTTCCGGTGACCCTTGATGATAGGCATTTCGCTGCACCACCTGCCCTTGATTGGGCCTATGGCAGTACCAGGTAACTGCTAGCCGTTTTTTTGGAGAGTCAAAAACGGGAGCCAAGGCTCCCGTTTCTTCTCTGGTGCGGCTAGTCCATGCATAGGAATTTCAAAATGCCTATGCATCAAGCTGACGCTTGTGAACGGCTACCGTTTTTTGAAAGCGGCTATGGCTCAGCAGTCTAAAAATAGCGGCTTACTACAGACCATCCCTAGGCATCAATGATGGCAAAGCAATATTTAATTATATGATCAAAGTAATGCCACAGTGGTGCACTAAGCCTTTACAACCGCCTTGAAATTTAATTTGCACTAGTAAAGGTACCATGCTAAATTTTTCATTCCAAACATACATAAATTAAGGTTTAAAAATGGCTAGTTATGAAATCCGGTTATCCATGGTTGACTTTGAAAAGGATAGTATTCCTGAAATATTGGTGCAGTATTGGAACAAGGAAAAGCTGGCTTTTGCGTCTTACGTAACAGCTTCCGGCCACGACAAAGGCTTTGATACAGTAAGAAGTGAATCCGATACCAATGAAGACGGCAAGACGAATGCTCAGGACAATGCCGCAATAATCGCATTAGCCAATGCATTTGCAGTAATGAATCTTTCTATAGAAAAACGGAAGTAAGATAATAAACCGGGTAGCCACCAGTCTTGCGAGAGGGATTTTCCTCAACGCACACGGCACCTGGCCAAGTCTAATCAATGTGTAGGAATTTTTAATTCCTACACATTAAATTTTCAGCATGCGCATGAAAATTGTGAGATTTAAAAATCTGTTATTGTAACTATATACCTTCAGCACAAGCCATGTCTAACATGGGGTGTCCGCAGAATTCGGAAAAATCGTACGGTAAAAACTGCCAACATGAGACAGGCACTCGTGCAGGCTGGACTGTTCATGCATAGGAATTTCAAAATGCCTATGCATCAAGCTGACGCTATGACGGAGGCGTCATGCCTTCATAGCGTTGCGTAGGAAGACGCTGATGCGTTACTTATGCAGTGAAAATCCCTATCAATCCGCATTAACGCAGGTTATTTTACCGCTGAACCTAGGTGCGGACGCACCTTCCCCCTGTCAGGGCTTCACGTACCTCATCTGCGCGATCGCCTGAGCGTTGAGGACCAGTCCCTGCACCGTCAGCCCGCTGATTGCCGCCGTGTATACCATCCG
>NZ_ATDK01000074.1 GCF_000444135.1 Pseudomonas avellanae BPIC 631 | reverse complement strand
TGTAGTGGTCTAATGATTCCGGACACTCATTTAGGCGAGAATATCGCCAGATATAGAGGTGTCTGATGACCAAACAACGCCGTACCTTTTCCATTGAATTCAAACGCGAGGCCGCAGGCCTCGTGCTCGATCAAGGCTATAGCCACATCGAAGCCTCCCGTTCGCTTGGGGTGGTCGAGTCTGCGCTGCGTCGTTGGGTGAGCCAACTCCAGCAGGAGCGCAATGGCGTAACGCCTCAGAGCAAAGCCCTGACGCCAGAGCAGCAGAAAATCCAGGAACTAGAAGCCCGGATCGCCCGTCTTGAGCGGGAGAAATCCATTTTAAAAAAGGCTACCGCGCTCTTGATGTCGGAAGAACACGAGCGCATGCGCTGATCGATCAGCTCGGTGCCCATGAGCCGATCGAGTTGCTGTGCGAAGCGTTCGAGATACCTCGCTCGTGCTACTACGACCATTGCCTGCGACGCCGGGCTCCAGACCCCGAGCGGGTTCGTTTACTCAGCCGAGTCAATGAGCTGTTCGGGAAAAGTCGAAGCGCTGCCGGCAGCCGCAGTATCGTGTCGATGATGCAGGAGGATGGCGAGCAAATCGGTCGATTCAAGGTGCGTGGCCTGATGCGGGAACTGGGATTAATCAGCAAGCAACCAGGCTCGCATACTTATAAACACGCAACAGCGGAGCGGCCTGATATTCCGAATATTTTGAATCGGGAGTTCGATGTACCCGCGCCCAATCAGGTCTGGTGTGGCGACATCACCTACATCTGGGCGCAGGAAATGGCATTACCTGGCAGTGGTTATGGATCTTTATGCGCGTCGGATTGTGGGTTGGGCGTTTTCGAACAAGCCGGATACGGACTTGGTGATCAAGGCGCTGGACATGGCTTATGAGCAACGCGGCAAGCCTCAGGGCCTGCTGTTTCACTCCGACCAGGGCGCCCAATACGGGAGCCGACAGTTTCGCCAGCGGCTTTGGCGATACCGCATACGCCAGAGCATGAGTCGCCGAGGTAATTGCTACGACAACTCGCCGATGGAGCGTGTGTTCCGCAGTTTGAAAACTGAATGGATACCGACCGTGGGCTACATGACGGCCCAAGAGGCTCAGCGGGATATCAGTCATTATCTGATGCATCGCTACAACTGGATTCGGCCACACCAGTTCAATGATGGACTGGCGCCCGCTCAGTACGAGAAAAACCTTAACGTCGTGTCCGGGATGAGTTGACCACTACAGATCTTTGATTGAAGCTTGGCATTGCTCGGAAAGCTCGTTCCCAGTCACAGCCATCGCAGTCCCGCTACCCAACATCCCAACTATTACCATCAGTACAAAAAATATCTTCATATAGGCCGTCCTTGCTTTAGCTATCGTACTTTACACACCGGGCGGGCCATGACGTGCGGCGTCTGATTCTGGAAGTCCAACGCTACCGTCTGCTGCTAAAGGAA
Organism: Pseudomonas avellanae BPIC 631; assembly: GCF_000444135.1. Classification (GTDB taxonomy): domain Bacteria; phylum Pseudomonadota; class Gammaproteobacteria; order Pseudomonadales; family Pseudomonadaceae; genus Aquipseudomonas; species Aquipseudomonas avellanae. The sequence continues at coordinate 1,531 of NZ_ATDK01000074.1, read as the reverse complement.
ATTGACGCCCTTTACGAAACGACCCATAAAGCTTGGCAAAACACCGTAGGCGGCAATCTGGTCGCCTTGCATCTGCTACAAGGCGTCATGTTCAACGAGCGTTTCCGGATCGGCTAACAGCGCATCACAAGGCGTTTGAACTATGCAAACCCCATTTTAGAACGCCTTTTTTTACCCCTCAGAATGACTCGTCAGCAGTCGTGACAGACGGCGCACCACCTGCGGAAATACCACGGGTTGAGCACTGCCTGTCATGACAACACACTGGCGATATCAACTATGAGGAAGCAACATGCTCAAGCACATCATTCGCGCCTTTCAATGGTTTTGGCGGCTGGCCCTGTCCATCGTCGCAAGCCAGCTCGTCCGCTGGGCGCTACGCAACGCATTGGACTGGCTGGAATGATCCAGTGTTATGCGTCACGCAGCCTGCTCAATGCTCAACGTTATGCGCCGACCCAGCACAGCCAATGCCCGCTCCACCTGCTCGATTTTCGAGGTGTGCAGGAAGTCCACCAGCCGATCCACAACTTGCCGCGTACAGCTCAGACGGCGCGCCAGTTCGGCCCGGCTCACGCCATTGTCCAACATGCTGTTCCACAGCATGATCTTGGCGACAGTCAGCGCAGGCAGGTGCATCACCAACTCATCGCCGGATGGCAGCGACGCCTGCGGGATCTTGCGGCGCTGGTCAACGTAGAGCGAAAAGGCCGACTCCATGCCGTTCAGGGCTTCGGCCAGCGCCTCGTCCAAGGTGTCACCCGAGGCGTTCATTTCGGGAATATCCGGGCATGACAACCAGATGCCGGTTGGTTCCTGATGCAGTTCTAACGGGTACTGATACATAGGGCCTCACTGGTCAGCGGTACAGCCAAGCCTCAATCCTTGAGGCCCAGCTGTTTGATGATCGATTTACGTAACCCTTCGTGCATTTCCTTGCTGCCGTGGTCCGCAAAGATGGTCGCCTTGCCATTCAAGTACACCTTGAAGTGGCTGCCCTTGGCCGCTTTGAACTCAGCGCCTTGAGCCTGTAACCATCGCCGAAACTCGCTGCACTTCATTGCTTCAGTCCTTGCCGTTTCGGTAAGATCAGTATGCAACATAAATGCTGCAAGAGCAACACATATGATGCATTTATTAAGTCGGTCGAAGTCCAAAACGCATGCCTTCATTGAAGGCAAAGAGCGATTGACCATGCGCATAATTTTCTGAGCAGCCTGCGCGCACACGCGCCCGGTTGAGGACTGGGGCGGCTTGCCGTTCCAGGCCGATTTATCCGGGTCTTAGCGCCCGCAGGGTGGCCGTAGGCCAGGGCAGGGCAGCTTTATCGCCCTGGGCCGCTTAGACAGGCTGTTTCACGTACGTATAGTCGCGGATATACGCGCCGTGCCGAAGGCACGACTTGCGCGTGCATTACTGCTTTATTAGGGTCTGTTCCCGTTTCACATTGGTAGCCACAGAAAAGCGCAGGCCATTGCTATGACGCTTTCATAGTTTCTCTTGAGTTTGTCAAATCGAGAAGCCACCGCCC
>NZ_ATDK01000073.1 GCF_000444135.1 Pseudomonas avellanae BPIC 631 | reverse complement strand
CTACACGACGCTCTTCCGATCTGCTCTGCGTCCTCTTTCGACGCAGAGCGTCGCGAACTGCATTCCCACGCTGGAGCGTGAGGAACGAGAAATGCTCTGAAGATTCATCTTCCCCTCAGGCATACCGGGGAGCATTAGCTACTTTGCCCGAACCACAAAAAAGGCGCCTCGAAAGGCGCCTTCTTTGTTTGTGGCAAAAGCAGTATTACTTGCCCGCCCAGCGCTTCAACACCAGCGTAGCGTTGGTGCCACCGAAGCCGAAGCTGTTGCTCATGACCAGATCAAGCTTCGCATCTTCACGCGTCTTGAGCAGGATCGGCATGTCGGCAATGGCCGGGTCCAGTTCGTCGATGTTCGCGGAACCGGCGATGAAGTAGTTTTCCATCATCAGCAGGCAATAGATCGCTTCGTGAACACCCGCGGCACCCAGCGAGTGACCTGACAGGCTCTTGGTAGAGCTGATGGCCGGCGCATTGGTGCCGAACACTTCACGCACGCCTTCCATTTCCTTGGCGTCGCCGACCGGGGTCGAGGTGCCGTGGGTGTTGATGTAGTCGACATCGTTCTTGTCGACGTCAGCCAAGGCCATCTGCATGCAGCGGATCGCACCTTCACCGCTTGGCGCAACCATGTCGTAGCCGTCGGACGTTGCGCCGTAGCCCACGATTTCTGCGTAAATCTTCGCGCCACGTGCCAGAGCGTGTTCCAGCTCCTCGACTACCACCATGCCGCCGCCACCGGCAATGACGAAACCGTCACGCTTGGTGTCGTAGGCGCGGGAGGCTTTTTCCGGCGTCTCATTGTACTGTGTGGACAGTGCGCCCATCGCGTCGAACAGGAACGACTGGCTCCAGTGCTCTTCTTCACCGCCGCCGGCAAAGACGATGTCCTGCTTGCCGAGCTGGATCTGCTCGACAGCGCTGCCGATGCAGTGAGCGCTGGTGGCGCAGGCGGACGAGATGGAGTAGTTCACGCCCTTGATCTTGAAGGGCGTGGCCAGGCAGGCCGATACGGTGCTGCCCATGGTCCGCGTGACGCGGTAGGGGCCGACGCGCTTCACGCCTTTCTCGCGCAGAGTGTCCAGCGCTTCCATCTGGTTCAGGGTGGACGCGCCGCCGCTGCCGGCGATCAGGCCGGTGCGAACGTTGGACACCTGGTCATCGGACAGGCCGGAGTCGGTGATGGCGTCTTTCATCGCCAGATAGGCATAGGCTGCCGCATGGCCGACGAAGCGATAGATCTTGCGATCGATCAGTTCTTCCAGATTCAGGTCGATGGAGCCGGAAACCTGGCTACGCAGACCCATTTCGGCATATTCCGGGTTGAAGCGGATGCCAGGGCGGTTAGCACGCAGGTTTGCGGTGACGGTCTCTTTGTCATTGCCCAAGCAGGAAACAATACCCAGACCAGTGATAACGACGCGGCGCATGCGAGTACCCTTAGAAATTTTCAGTGGAAGTAAACAGACCGACGCGAAGGCCTTCGGCGCTGTAGATTTCGCGACCATCGACGCTCACGGTGCCTTCGGCGATTGCCAGGACCAGTTTGCCGCGCATGGTGCGTTTGATTTGAATGTTATAGGTGACTTTTTTAGCGGTAGGCAGCACCTGACCGAAAAACTTCACTTCGCCCGAACCCAGGGCGCGGCCACGGCCAGGATTACCCTGCCAACCGAGGTAGAAACCGACCAGTTGCCACATGGCATCCAGGCCCAGGCAGCCGGGCATGACCGGGTCGCCTTCGAAGTGGCAGGCAAAGAACCACAGGTCCGGGTTGATGTCCAGTTCGGCGACCAACTCACCTTTGCCGAACTTGCCGCCTTCTTCGCTGATGTGGGTGATGCGATCAACCATCAGCATGTTGGGGGCGGGCAGTTGCGCATTACCTGGGCCGAACAGCTCGCCACGACTGCAGCGCAGCAGGTCTTCCCGGGTAAAGGCGTGTTGTTTGGTCATGCGAGCTCCTCAATAATCTTGTGCGGCAGGTTGTGGCGCCACTGGCTCGAACGCCGGTTCTGACGTACCAATTCACCAGGACCCTGTCCGGCAGCCTACTCATAGACTGTTGCGTTGTAATGAAAGTCACAGCTCAGGTGAAATCAAAGTACACCTGTACACTGAATTTTGTCATCCAGCCGATTTTGCTGGCCGATGGGGTAACCAAGACTGCCGCAATTTAACATTTATCGCCAGTCGCAGGTGCTTGAAAGGACAACCAGCGCTGCAAAACCTCCTGCAAATCAGCATGTTTGAACGGCTTTGGCAGATAATCATCCATCCCTGCCTGTAAACAGGCGTCCCGATCCCCCTGCAACGCGTTGGCAGTCAACGCGATGATTGGGATCCTTTCCAGCCCGGAAAGTTGCCTGATTTTGCGCGTGGCCTCATAACCGTCCATGACCGGCAGTCGGCAATCCATCAGGATCAGCGCGTAGTTTCCTGCACCGGCTTTCATGACGGCCTCGACACCATCGACCGCGACATCCACTTTGCAGCCCAGATTATGCAACATGGCCTGCACCACGGTGCGGTTCACCGGGTTGTCCTCGACCAGCAATATACTGCGCTCCTTGCCGTGCGCATCGAGTGCAGATGGCGGGGGGACGACATCGACCGAAACATGGCGCGAAACCGGCAGGGCGATCTGCAGGGTGAACGCCGATCCCGCACCTTCCACGCTTTCTGCGCAAAGCGTGCCGCCCATGCGCTCGGCCAGCTTGCGGGCAATCGGCAACCCTAGCCCGGTGCCGCCATAGCGTCTGGAAATCGAACTGTCTGCCTGCTTGAAGGCATCGAACATGGACTCCAGTCGCTCGGCATTGATGCCAATGCCGCTGTCATGCACCTTGCAGGTAAAACTCAGTTGCTCATCGTTGAGCATCACCCAGTCAGCTTCGACGCAGACCTTGCCTTCCTCTGTGAATTTCAGCGCGTTGCCGATAAGGTTCACCAGGATCTGACGGATGCGGGTCGGGTCGCCGATCACCGTCAGTGTCTCCAGGCCCGGCTGGACGTGCAGTTCCAGCAACAGCTTGCGCTGCAGTGCACTGTGGTTGAACGCATGGGTCGAGGCGCTGACCAGTTCGGCGAGGTTGAACGCGATGCTCTCCATTTGCAGAGCGTCGCGCTCGATGCGGGAAAAATCGAGGATGTCGTTGATGACCTTCAACAGATGTTCGGTGGACTCGGTGGCCAGCGTCGCGTACTCGCTCTGCTCGTCGGTCATGCGTGTTGTTTCCATGAGTTGCAGCATGCCCAGAACGCCGTTCATGGGGGTGCGCAGCTCATGACTCATCATCGCCAGAAAATCCGACTTGGCGCGGTTGGCCCGTTCGGCTTCTTCGCGGGTCTGGATCAGTTGCGCCACCGAGCGCTGCTGTTCAAGGCTGGTGCGGTGCAGGTTCTCCGCCAGGCTATTGATATGCCGCGCCAGCGCTCCCAGTTCGGCATCGTCGCTGACCGGCATGGGAGTGTGGTAGTGGCCCTGCTGAATGGCCTTGAGGGCTTCACCCATGTCGCTGATGGGTCTGGACAGGCTCAATGACAGGCGTCGGGCCAGCAGAAAGGTGAACAGCAGGGCGCACAACGCCAGAATCCCTGCCTTGAGCAGTATTTCCTGCTGGCGTCGATTGAACGCCTCGCTGGACATGCCCACCAGTACGCGACCCAGATAATCGGGCGATGCGGCATCCTGCGTTTCTCTACGTGCTGCGCGAGCGGTGTGTGCCGCTGTGCGCTGGTGACGGATGGGCGCCTGGAAGATTTCCATCTGCCTGGGCTGATGCTCGTTTTCGCGGGTCTGGTCGATGTAGACCATGACGGTGTTGGAGGCGTCCTGTATTTCTAAATAGCGCACGCTGGGCATGGACAGGGTTGCGCGCATGAGCGATTTGAGCCCGTCTATGTCGCCTGCCGTCACGCCGGGTTCGGCCGCCGGGGCGAGTTGATTGGCGATGAGCTGCCCGGTGTGATTGAGCTCCTGACGCAGGTCCTGAATTCGTACGAATGTAAAGAAGCTGATCAGCAGAACGGTCAGCAACAGGGCAGGGCCGAGACTTATGATCTGGGTGCGGGTATTGATATCCCATTGACGGAACTTCATCGGCTGCGCGCCTTGCACGCAAGGCGATACGCCGGAACTACGATTGATGCATCCATGCCTGTTCGCTCAGTGGTCGCGCATCGGCCTGGTCCTGTATTAAACCGGGCGTGGCGATAATTCATGCAGTGTGCGCATGTTAACCGAGATGGCGCGGCTTTCCAGCCAACTTGTTGCCTGGTAAAGACGTACGGCCCTTGTAGGCAATCTTTGTGGCAGATCATCTCTCTTCGTGTTGCTGGCTGCTTTTTGGTGCTGGCTCGTGGCGCAGCGCGCCGTATAATGCCAGCATCGCCATTTGATGGCCCTGGATGGATAGTTTTATGACCACGCAGCAGCCCGTAGCGGTTCTTGGTGGCGGCAGCTTCGGTACCGCCATTGCAAATCTGCTGGCCGAAAACGGTCATCAGGTTCGTCAGTGGATGCGCGATCCGGAGCAGGCGGAGGCGATTCGCATCAATCGCGAAAACCCCCGCTACCTAAAAGGCATCAAGGTGCGCCCTGAGGTCGAGCCGGTAACCGACCTCACGGCGGTGCTCGAAGCCAGCGAACTGATTTTCGTCGCCTTGCCCTCTAGTGCGTTGCGTTCCGTGCTGTCGCCGCATGTCGAGCGCCTGAGCGGCAAGATGCTGGTGAGCCTGACCAAAGGCATTGAAGCGCAGAGCTTCAAACTGATGAGTCAGATTCTTGAAGAAATTGTCCCCCAGGCGCGTATCGGCGTGTTGTCCGGGCCCAATCTTGCGCGGGAAATAGCCGAGCACGCCCTGACCGCCACAGTGGTAGCCAGTGAAGACGAAGACCTGTGCCAGCAGGTTCAGGCTGCCCTGCACGGGCGAACCTTCCGGGTCTATGCCAGCAACGACCGGTTTGGCGTCGAACTAGGTGGGGCATTGAAAAACGTCTACGCGATCATTGCCGGTATGGCCGTGGCGCTGGACATGGGCGAAAACACCAAGAGCATGCTGATTACCCGTGCGCTGGCGGAAATGACCCGTTTTGCTGTGAGTCAGGGCGCCAATCCAATGACCTTTCTGGGGCTGGCCGGAGTGGGCGATCTGATCGTGACTTGCTCCTCGCCCAAAAGCCGTAATTATCAGGTCGGTTTTGCCTTGGGGCAGGGCCTCTCGCTGGAAGAAGCGGTGACTCGCCTTGGCGAAGTGGCTGAGGGTGTCAACACCCTCAAGGTGCTCAAGGTCAAGGCGCAGGAAGTTCAGGTCTACATGCCGTTGGTCGCAGGACTGCATGCGATTCTTTTTGAAGGCCGTACGCTCAGCCAGGTCATTGAGGCGCTGATGCGTGCCGAACCGAAGACCGACGTCGATTTCATTTCGATTACCGGCTTCAATTGAATTCAATTTGCTCCATTCAACCTCATCATGGAGAAGGTTTTGAACGAGTCGAAAACTGCTGATAACGAATCGATCCTCCTGCGTATCCTGTGGATGCTGCTGTTTCTGTGTGTCTGGCACGTGGCCCAGATCGTGCTGGCGGGCGTGGTGCTGGTGCAACTGGGGTATCGCCTGATCTACGGCGCGCCGAGTGGCAGCCTGATGAACTTCGGCGACAGCCTGAGCCAGTATCTGGCGCAGATTGGCCGTTTCGGTACGTTTCACAGTGATCAGAAGCCCTGGCCGTTTGCCGACTGGCCTGCACCCCGTGACCCGAACGGTGAAGCCGCGCATTACGTCGCGCCTGCGCCACACCCGGTTCGCGACGAAGAGCCCACACTGTGAAGGTCTGGGTGTTGCGTCATGGCGAAGCCCAGTCCCGTGCGCGCAGCGACGCCGAGCGCGAGCTGACGGCGCATGGCCGCGAGGAAGTGCAGAAAAGCGCCCTGCACCTGACTGGCAAGCCCCTCCAGCGCATTCTCGCCAGCCCTTATGTACGCGCCCGGCAGACCGCAGAACTGGTGCGTCAGTCGCTGGGTTTCGACGCGCCGGTGGTGACAGTGCCCTGGCTGACGCCGGATAGCAGCCCGCGTCAGGTGCTGGAGCAACTCGACACGCTGGGTATCGAAGACGTGCTGCTGGTCAGTCATCAGCCTCTGGTGGGTGAACTGATTAGCGTGCTGGTGCATGGCAGCGCGCAGCAGGCCGAACCCATGAGCACCGCCAGCCTGGCCGAGCTGGAAGGCGAATTCGTGGCGGCCGGAACCCTGACACTCAACAGCGTTCGGCACGTCTGAACGGGCTGCCTGAACATCGACCTCGCGCTTGCAGAGCAAGCGCTCACTAAAAAGGATTTAACATGAGCATATGGCGTCAGGCTCCCGACATCGAAGCCCTCATGGCGGCTCAGAAAAACACCATCGGCGAAGTGCTCGACATTCGTTTCGAGTCGTTCACCGAAGACTCGATGACGGCCAGTATGGTGGTCGATCAGCGTACCCACCAGCCATTCGGTCTGCTACACGGCGGCGCGTCAGTGGTGCTGGCCGAGTCGCTGGGCTCGATGGCCAGCTATCTGCTGGTCGATCCGGGTACGCACTTCTGCGTCGGGATCGAGGTCAACGCCAATCATTTGCGTGGCGTGCGTACCGGGCGCGTGACCGGGGTCGTGCGTCCCGTGCACATCGGCCGTACCACCCATGTCTGGGACATCCGCATCAGCAACGACGAAGGCAAGTTGAGCTGCATTTCGCGACTGACCGTGGCAGTCGTGCCGCATGGCCAGGAGCCGCCTGCCCGCTGAGTATGTATGGTTCGGTACGCGATGGCCGGAGTGCCGTCTGTGATGGCAGTTCCAGTCATTGCCGTTCCTCAAGGCGGCTGCACACAATTGCGACTCATACGGCCTCTGGAAATAGCGGCATGTCGCAATCGGTGTTCTTCGCTCACGCCAATGGCTTCCCTTCCGCCACGTACGGCAAGTTGTTCTGCGCGTTGGCGCCGGAATATCAAGTGGCGCACCTTGAGCAGCATGCTCACGACCCACGCTTTCCAGTGGATGACAACTGGCTGAACCTGGTGGATGAGCTGATTCATCACCTGCGTCAGCAAGCCGGCCCGGTATGGGGCGTGGGGCACTCGCTTGGCGGAGTGCTGCATTTTCACGCCGCGCTGCGTTGCCCAGAGCTGTACCGTGGGGTCGTGATGCTGGACTCTCCAGTGCTGGGTCTGGCGGACAAGTTGTTTATCCGCGCAGCCAAGCGTCTGGGTTTCATTGACCGCATCACCCCGGCAGGTCGCACATTGGGGCGTCGTGAGGCCTTCGCCGACCTGGATACGGCCCGAACCTACTTTGCCAGCAAAACCCTGTTTCGCCGATTCGATCCCGACTGCCTGACGGCGTACCTGCAACATGGTTTGCAGCAGGACGGCGAACAACTGCGTCTGCGTTTCGATCCGGCGACAGAGATCAGCATCTATCGCAGCATTCCCCACACCAGCCCGTTGCCGTCGCGTCAGCTCAAGGTGCCGCTGGCAATGGTGCGCGGCAAGCACAGCCGGGTGATCATGCCGCATCATGGCTACCTGGCCCGGCGCATGAGCGACGGCGAATACCTGTCCATGCCCGGAGGGCACATGTTTCCACTGGAACGCCCCGATGAGACGGCGCAATTACTCAAATCGCTGTTCGCACGCTGGGATGCGCGACATCTGCAACGGGCTGGCGCATGAGACTGGCGGTCGAGGAAGTGCGCTTGAACCTTGGGCACATCGAGCTGGCGGCCCATCTGTTCGGCCCTGAAGATGGCCAGCCGGTCATCGCGCTGCACGGCTGGCTCGACAACGCCAACAGTTTTGCCCGGCTGGCCCCGCATCTGAAAGGTTTGCGGATCGTCGCGCTGGATCTGGCCGGGCATGGCCACTCCGATCATCGCCCTGCAGGTGCCGCCTATGCCCTGGCCGACTATGTATTTGACGTGTTGCAGGTCGCCGAGCAACTCGGCTGGCAGCACTTTGCCCTGTTGGGGCACTCGCTGGGTGCGATCATTGCGGTGTTGCTCGCAAGCTCGTTGCCCGAGCGGGTTACGCACCTGGTATTGATTGACGGGCTTGTGCCGCTGACCGGTGAACCCCGGTCTGCCGCCGAGCGCATGGGCGCAGCCTTGCAGGCGCAACTGACGCTGTTGAACAAGAAAAAACCGGTCTATCGGGATCAGGAACGCGCCGTTCAGGCCCGCATGAAAGGCGTGCTGACGGTCAGTCGTGAAGCGGCCGAACTGCTCGCTCAACGAGGTTTGATGCCGGTGCCGGGCGGTTACACCTGGCGCAGCGACAGCCGCCTGACTTTGCCCTCAGCGATACGATTTACCGAGCAACAGGCGATGGCGTTCGTTCATGGCATTCGCTGTCCGACACAATTGGTGATTGCGTCGGACGGCATGCTGGCGAAAAAACACGAGCTGCTGTCCGGCCTGCCGTTCGACGTTGCACGGCTGCGCGGCGGGCATCACTTGCACCTGGACGACGAGGAGGGCGCGCGCTCTGTTGCACACTGTATCAATCGCTTTTTCGCTGCTTCTTGACTTGAGGCCGGCAACTGCCGACGCTGGGCGGGTTGAAACAGGAGTCAACCGTGATGGATCAACCCGCAATCCGCCCTGATCGCCTTGCAGGCGATTACCCACATTCTTTCTTTACGCTTGCCTGCCGATGAGAACACTTATGCTTTTAACACGTGTTCCAGCCGTAGCGTTGTGCGCAGTCATTTTCAGCAGCCTGTTCAGCAGCGTACTCAGCGCCGCCGATCTGGAAGGCAGCCGTGATCTGGATATTGTGCCGCGTCTGGCCGATGCCGAGATCGTTGACTTCCGTCCCGCCGCCGAGCTGGAACGTGTCTACCCGATGGGCTCGATCCGCAAGATCAGTGGCCAGTTGCGATTTGACGGGCAGGTCAGCGCGCGCGGCAACCTGACCTCGGTCACCTATCAGTTGCCTGCCGAACATACTTCCGATGATGCCTTTACCGCCGCGCGCGAAGCCTTGCAGCAGCAGGGCGCTGAATTGCTGTTCTGGTGTCAGGCACGCGACTGTGGAGAAAGCAGCCTGTGGGCCAACGAAGTGTTCGGCAACGCCAAGCTGTTCGGCGCGGACGACCGGCAGGCGTATCTGCTGTTGCGCATGGCAGAGCCCCGCAGTGACACTCTGGTGGCGCTCTACAGCATTACCCGCGGCAATCGTCGAGCCTATCTGCACGTCGAGCAGTTCGAAGCTGCTGCGCCACTGGGCGAGCTGCTGCCGACCTCCGCGACGCTGCTGCGTCAATTGAAAAGCACCGGCAAGCTGGAACTGCCCCGGCTTGCCGGCGAGCCACAAGAGGCCTGGGTCACACTGATTTCTCGCGGCCTCAACCTCGACAGTTCACTGCGTTTGATTGTTTCCGGTGTCAGCGCGGGTGCCTGGCGTGACGCTTTGATCGGCAAAGGCGTTCGTGCTGCCCGGCTTGAGACCGGGGCGCTCGATGGCAAAGGGCTGAAAATCGAGGTCATCCGCTAGTCACTGATTGGCGAACATGGCGAACAGCGGCTGACGCCAGCCCTGTTCGCCTTTATGCTCGCTACCTCCGAGCCCTTCTGATGGATGCCGCATGTTCAACAATGATCGTTTGCTGGTGCAGATTCTGCTGCTGGCGCTATTTGGCGCCTGCCTTTGGGTAATGGCACCGTTCTGGTCGGCGCTGGTCTGGGGCGCGGTGCTGGCGTTTGCCAGCTGGCCGTTGATGCGTTTGCTGACGCGCTGGTTCAAGGGCCGTGAGTCGCTGGCTGCGCTGGTGATGTGCTTGTGCTGGATGCTGCTGGTCGCGGCACCACTCGTCTGGCTGGGCTTCAATCTCGCCGACCATGTGCGTGACGCCACGGCGCTGATCAAGGATATACAGGTCGACGGGCTGCCTGATCCGCCGCAATGGCTGGCGGGTATTCCGCTGGTGGGCGAGCGTCTGGTGACCACCATCGATCAGCAGGGCGCGGCGTTCATGACCACGGTCAAGCCGTACCTGGGCGAGGTCGGCAACTGGTTGCTGGCGCGCAGCGCGCAGATTGGTGGCGGCATTCTCGAACTGACTCTGAGTATCGTTTTCGCTTTTTTCTTCTATCGCGACGGTCCGCGTCTGGCGGCGTTCGTGTTGAGCCTGCTGGAACGCTTGATCGGAGACAGGGCGCAGTATTATCTGGACCTGGTTGCCGGCACGGTACAGCGGGTGGTCAACGGTGTTATTGGCACCGCAGCGGCGCAGGCGTTGCTGGCGCTGATCGGTTTCCTGATAGCAGGTATTCCCGGAGCGCTGGTGCTGGGTATCCTGACCTTCCTGTTCAGCCTCATCCCGATGGGCCCGCCGCTGGTCTGGTTGCCTGCAACCGCCTGGCTGGTCTGGCAGGGCGAGTACGGCATGGCGATATTCCTCGGCATCTGGGGCATGTTCGTCATCAGTGGCGTGGACAACGTGCTCAAGCCTTACCTGATCAGCCGCGGCGGTAATCTGCCGCTGGTGATTGTGTTGCTGGGGGTGTTTGGCGGGCTGCTGGCGTTCGGCTTTATCGGCCTGTTCATCGGCCCGACCCTGCTGGCGGTGGCGTACAGCCTGTTGATGGATTGGGTGGGCAGTGAAAGGGCGCGTAACTCGCGCTAAGCACTCATCGTTATAGGCAAACCTGACTGACTATCGTGCCGATGCTCTGCCTCGGCATGCAGTTCTGGACGCTCTGCGTCACATGGGTGCTGCAACACAAGATCTGCGCCGGACACTCAAGATCGGACGCAGAGCGTCCAGAACGGCATGCGACGCGGAGCGTCGCACGATAGTTGATAATCAAAGCGCTTTTTTATC
>NZ_ATDK01000072.1 GCF_000444135.1 Pseudomonas avellanae BPIC 631 | reverse complement strand
GGTGGGAGACGACCGAATTTCACAGCCACGTGTACGAACTGGGCGAACTGGCGAGCGCTGTGGAGTTGACCGTCAAGCCGTGGGCCACAGGTCCCAAGCTTGACCAGGTCAGCCATTCGCGGCACTGCATCCTGTTCGAGCAGCTGCGCTATTTTGCGTACAGCATCGTCAATCGCGAGCGCGAGCTGGGTTCGTTCGAGTCGTTCATGCGCTCGCTCGATGCGTATGCGTACAACCACAACAGCTTTCTAAAGCAGGGTTTTTCCGAAAACCTGCCGCTGTCGTCGATACGCGCCACGGTCAAATCCGTAGGTCGCTGGACGTGGGATCGGTACACCGGTGATCGTCGTTGCCACCGAGGAGCAATGCAGCTCGATGGCAGCCTGTCGCTCACCGAACGGCAAAGCCTGGCTGCCAGGCGCACCCATGAACTGCGGCACAAAGCCACCGAATCGAAGATACGCGCTGCGTGCCGGCAGCTTCAAGACCAGGGCAAAGCGTTGGTGCGTTCTGCAATTGCAACACTCGCCGGTGTTTCGGCGAGAACGGTGGCCAGCTACACGCACATCCTCACTGAAGTCGCTCAACCGACCACTGTGAGCGTTCTCAAGGTCAGCCGTAAGGCTGTGCCCATGCAACCTCAGCAAGATCGTTCACCTGCTACTCCACCCGTCCAGGCCCCGGTTGGTCAGCCTGCTGATGGCCGCGCCTCGGGTGTGCAATATGGTGTACATCAGATATCTGCGGTCCCGCAGGGGCCGCAAGCCGGGAAGCCCTTAAAGACCGAACATGAGGATGGTTCATGATGGGGAGTGCGCTGATGAGTGTTGTGTTCTCTGGCGCATTCTTGTGTTGATCCGCTCGACCTACATAGAATGCGCTGTGGTTACTCATTGCTGGGGTGGGTTTCAGCGCTTTGTTACCTTTCTCAACGCATCAAAATAGACACCTACAGGAGTTGTAAGGTGAACAATCGACGTAATGATTCGGATGATTTGGTACTGCTGGGCATCGCCATTGCAGTGATCGTTGTGTGCCTGTTTGTATGGAAGTTCTCGAAAGCTGTCAGCCTCGATTTTCATGCCGGAGGCCGTCTGCTGCTTGGCATGATCATCGGCATTGCGATTCTTTGTGCAGGGTGGTGGCAAGAAAATAATTACGGATCTATTTTGACCGTAAAAAATGTACTGCCTGCATCACTGGCCGCTGTCTGGCTGGGGTTTTGGCCTGCATTGCAACAATGGGGCAGCGTAGGCCTGTTCTTCCCAGGTGAAGTGCAAGATGTAGAGTGGTGGGCTAATGGGTTCACTCGCTGGGGCGTGTTGCTCATCATTGTGTTGGGCGGCTATTCCTATGTACACCGTACCCGTGACGGGTACTAAGTTTTGATAGGACCACTTGTTGCACAGGAGCAGTCATGTCGCCGGTAACCATCATCGAAGGCTTGTCAGACGCTGAACGTGAATTGGTGATCAAAGGATTGCAAGCACTGCGTCGAGAACGCGGTTTCGCGTGGAATGTAGCGTGTGATGTGGCTGCGCGGAGTAATGTGACGGTGTCACCGTCACTTTCCCTATATGGCATCACCGAGATTGAACACCTGGCGCGCCGATTTGGTGGGTCAGCGTTGCATTGGAGCGAAGCATGACAACACGGACCGATCACCCCGATACGTCAGGCGGCGATTTTTGGTTGCCCCTTAACATTTCTGTTACCCGCCAGCCCTTGCCTGAAGGGATGGTGTACGCCTTTCGTGACATCGATATGGGTGAGTTGGGCAGGTTGGTGATCGAATCCACGGTTGACGGTGAAACGCGAATCTCCAGTGAAGTCGCGGGCGATCCGCAAGACCCCATGACAGCGCAGCGTCTCAAGGTGTTTGAACCTATCAGCGAGGCACTGACCCATCGTCTGGAAACGACACTGGGTCGTGGACGTCCTACAGCCCTCCCCGTCCGGTTATCTGAGCCACGTGGGCAGGTCCCGGTTGAGGAGGTCTATTGTGAAGTATGCAATCAACTGGTGGCTTTGGTTGTATTTGCCGATGAGGCCAATGACCTTGGCCAGCTGGAAGATTGTGCACGCATGATGTACATGCACTATGCCTGGCATAACGTGCCTACCTGGCTTATCGGTCCGCAATACTGCGGTGGCCCGATACCTCAGCGACGCGCCAATGTTCTCCAGGTGTGGCCGCAACACGGCCCACTGGAGAGCCTGCGACCAGAAGAATTCAATCCGCGCATTGAGGCGTTGGCCACGCAACATTGCAAATAGGGGGTGTAAGCCGGAATTCCCGAAATTTCCATTCAGGTGAAGTATTGAGTATGACAAACTAGGTGGGCCTACTGCCTAGAGCTGGAAGAGCGAACCATCAGCATTTCTGGGCAGGAAATATCCCTTAATGCAGGACATATCTCTTATGCAAATCTGCACATGCGTTTGCTTGCGAAAAGAAGTGCCTGCGTATAGATCCGGCCCTTCCAGAAAGGGAGACCGGATTGATGCGTAATCCGGTAGCCCTACCGCAACGCGAGCCTGGTGCAATGTCTGGAACACAGCGCAATCTAGTTTACGTTTGAGATTGTCCTGATCGCCATTAAAACCAGGGGTGTTGAGTGGTATGTCCTCGGACGTAGCAACAAGGATGTCGTAAGCAGCTCGAAGCTCATCAAGAGCGCCTTCGTCCGTCAGATTTAGACATAAACCTAAGTCGATCACAGCGCCAATGACAAATGGCCGCTTGATCGCACCTTTGCCACGGCCGGAGTGTTTTTTGATGTGTTGGGCATAGCTCAAAGCACGCTCTGGACTGTTTTCCCAGAAATATGCGCCTTCACCCAACCAGTCATAATCGTTGACACTCTGAGCAACATGCTCACCAGCGAGCACAGCTTCCCCGATTTTTCGATCGCAACCGTGAAAACCGAGAACAAATGAGGGAAGCTGTTGATACATCAGCGATAGGCGGCCTTCAGCTGGCCGTTTGTGTTATATACGCCTGTTTTAAGGCGGAAAGCCTTAGCTTCAGCAGGATCGCCAGCAAGAATCTGAGCCAGCTGGCGAAAGCGCTCCGCAGCTTCAATATGCGGGTTTTCAGTCTTGCTGGTTTTTTTGGCTTTTGCAGTCATGTCGACCTCCCAGAGGGATCGGCTGGATGTACGCTCATTTTATAGACAATCGAAAGGTTTGTCAGTTGACATTTAGTGATGACCCACTGCAATAGTCATGCGGTTGGTATTGCCCCATCGGATTTGTTCGCTGCTTCGGCAGCAGCACCTTCATGCCCTTGCGACCAGGCGTATGCCGAGGCTTATCCAACCATTGCTTCCCAATCCGTTTTCGGTTTCGGGTCGACCGGTCCGGCCTTTCCAAGGACATATACGGATCCGACGCGTTCACGCTGTGTGATAGCTAACAACTTCCACCCTTCCTGTTGGATTCGCTGATTGGCTTCTTCAACGCCCAGTGCTTCCACCAGTTGAAACGCTTCATGCAGCTGCATTAATAATCCCCCATATACTCACTTGCGGTTTTCGGCGCGCCCTCACCCAAGTATCCGATCTTAACCTTAGCTTGGTTCTGTGCCCACACACGTTTTACCTGGCTGACACTGACCCCCGCCAGCCGCGCAGTTTCCGCAATGCTACACCCGCCGCCTTTAAGGGCAATGATCTGTTCATGCACTTTAGCATTCGGCTTACGTCCTCTGTATCTACCAGCGCTCCTGGCCAAGTCGATGCCTTGCCGCTGTCGCTCTCGCCGGTCCTCGAAGTCGTCACGCGCTATTTGCAGTGCAACACGCAACAGCATGTCTTGTACACCTTGCAACACCACCTTGGCGACGCCACTGGATGCCTCGGCCAATTCCGATAAATCGACGATGCCGGGCACCGCCAAGCGTGCGCCCTTAGCCTTGATCGCGTCCACAAGCCTTTCTGCTTCGATCAAGGGAAGACGGCTGATTCGGTCGATCTTCTCTGCGATGACGACTTCACCTGGTTGCAGGTCCTCGATCATGCGCAACAGCTCGGGACGGTCGGATCGAGCGCCCGATGCTTTTTCGCGATAGACCGCAGCTACGTAGTAGGGGAGCCTACAGAATTCGGAAAAAATCGTACGCTAAGGTTTTCCGATCTGTCGTAACGGCCTGAATTTCCCGTCTTCCAGCTTGCGGCTCTGCCGCCAGACGTAATCGCCGGTCAGGTTGACGTGCTCCCAGCCCAACGGCGACAGATACTGATATAGGTCGTTATCCACCGGCTTCCCGGCATCAGCCAGCCCTTGGGTGGCCCGTTCATGTATAGGAATTTCAATAATTCCTATACAGGGTAATCCTCCTAAAAAGGCACCCTCTGCGTGATGCCAACGTGGCGTCGATGTCGGCAAAAAGCTTTTTTCACCCATCACCCACGCCGAAAAATGGATTGAAAGCGACTTTTCTGTGCCTTTTCCAGATTTTGGACGCACCTCTCCCGTATCAGGCCGGCACGTACCTCAATTGCGCGATGCTTTGAGCGTTGTTGATCAAGCCCTGCACTGTCAGACCGGCGATGGCTGCGGTGTACACCATCCGCGCTCCGCACAGCACGCAGCTGAACGGATCCCGATGCAAGAACGCTTTGCTCATCTGCGCAAAATACAGTTTTGGCGCTTTGCCACGCCTTTCCATTCGTAGCGCCTCATACACCCGGGGTAGCTGTCGGCCACAGACGCGGTTGGCCAGAAATCCAAAATACCGGATCATCCGAAAGTGCTTCTCCGGGATGTGCTGCACCACCCGGCGCAGCATGTCGGTCTGGCTCAGTGTTTCCTGCTGATAGGTCTTGGTGCGGTGATCCAGGTAGGTGAAGCTCAACGTGGCACCGGAGGTGTAGTGCGCCAGACGACTGCCCGAGATGGGCGGTTTTTTCAGGTAGCGGCCCAGGTAATTGACGGTCTTTTTGCCGTTTTTCGTCTTCTTCGACAAGTGGATGTGCCAGTGCTGACCACCGGCGTTGAGCACGAGGTGACGCCAGTCATTTTCGCTCTGCAGATGAGCGTTTTCAGGTGGGACGGTGGTGTGCTCCCACTGACTGAGCAGGTACTGGCGTACATTCCACATCCAGCGTCGACGCAAGGCTGATGGATGAAACGAAAGATCTTTCCAGACACCTGCGTCATCGATCCCACCCAAGGTGACCGAGACATGGATGTGTGGGTGCCAGTTAAGTCGCCGCCCGTAGGTGTGGATGGCGCAGAAAACACCCACCTCCACGCCCCGGCGTCGGCCCGCATAGAGCAGGTTGTCGACGGCCAGGCGACACAAGGCATCGAGCCAGTGACGGTTATGAAAGAACAGCGGCCACAGGGTGTCAGGCAATGTGAACACCAGGTGTTGCCAGGTACACTCGGGTAAGCGGTGCTGTTGATTGGCTATCCACTGATCGGTAGCCTTTTTGCCGCAGGATGGACAGGCGCGGCAACTGCAGGTGTTGCACAGGTATTTGACGTGCGGGCAGCTGTGGTTGCCGCAGGTGTAGTGTTTGACGCCCAGGATCGAGGTGCCGCAGGCCAGCATTTTGGTGACGGACTCGACTTCGATGTCGCGTAAGCCGCCCTCCTCGATGAGGTGTGCCCAGCACTGGTTAGCGGTGAAGAGGTTTTTGAGCGGTCGAGGTGTGTAGGCTGGACTCATCTGAAGCAGCAGCGGTGGGTAAGCAGGCTTCATGATGATCAATAATGGGCCTCATGACAAAGCTCAAATCGATGTTCATTGCTCCCCGGCCCTCATATTTCCCCGCAGGCTGGGAACTGCCGGCTGGTGCGGCTCCACTAACACTTCCGTGCTCTCTACAAGCAATCGTATTTTTTGGTTTACGTATAGAGCCTAGTCATTCATTCTATTTATAAGAACCAGACAAGAGGACAAGTGCTATGAACAGGCTTCACAAGACCAGTCTGCTGGCGGCTATATTGACCGCATCCCCCTGCATTATGGCAGCTAACGCTCATGCTATGAGTTGTCCTGTCCCGCAAAGCGTGAAGTACGTTAATGGTATCTATATCGCGCCGGAAACGTTTGCTGGTTGGGAGGGGAACTGGGTTTCTCAACCACACAAGAAACACTCCATTAAAGAGTTTTCCACTGCTTTATATCTTTCAGTGGATAAAAGTCAGAAGGGAGGAACATTGACTAACTGTAGTTATTCACTAAGCGGAGATAATGGCGTAATAGATCTTGAGTATCGAAAAGCAGGAAATGAGAATAGACTAAAGACACTTATCGTTTCCATTGAAGGTCAGCACAATTGGATTAAAGAGCGTGGCGCGGTTGGAATTCAAGGATATGAATGTACAAAGTCAGCATCTGAGTGTCAGTTCGTTCCGCTGCGGCTAAACGAGGACTGATGAGTTTATGCATGGGGATTTTAAGATGCCTATGCATCAAGTTGACGTTATGAAGAAGGCGTCATGTCTTCATAGCCCCCTTCGAGGAGATGTGCCCAATACTGGTTAGCGGTGAAGAGGTTTTTGAGCGG
>NZ_ATDK01000071.1 GCF_000444135.1 Pseudomonas avellanae BPIC 631 | reverse complement strand
CGCCCAGACTGGCCGGACTGATTTATGAAAAACTCGGTAAGCGCTGCCGGAATTTGCTCGTATTGATTCCCTGGGTTCAAGCGGATCCACTCCGTTGCTGCTCGGGCTAGTCGCAAGGAATTTACCAAAGTGAGTTGGTTGGCAACTCGCGCCACCGCCACCACCGCTGGGGAAATGTCCTCGGTGCGCTCGCCCGGATCAAGCTGTCGAACATTAGCCGGTGCAAAAACAATGAGCGCCAAGGCGGATCCCGCTGGCGTGATAGTCCCAGTGACATCGAGCCAGGGAGCTTGGCTTCGAATCGCCTGAGCTTCATCACAGTCTTCGTCTTCGATAGTTGTGCAGACGAGAAAACGTCTAGGAAGCTCTCCCCGGCGCGCACGATCCGCAAGCGCAGGGAGCCAGAAACGGGCCCCAGATCGCTCAGCATGTTCGATAACGGCGAGTACAGTTGCGGGGGATCTTCCGGAGGCAATCTCCAGTCCGTGAGTTAGGGATGTCGGGAGTTGCGTGCCTGCACGAAGCCAAAGATCTTCGAAGGTAATGACAGTAGGGTCGGCCTCCAAGCGCATTGACCGCCCGGAAGACAGCAGGGTCTCAGCAGTAAGAAGAAAATCCTGCGTTTCCAGCCCATGGATTACCGGTACTTCACCGGCCAGCATCAATGCAAGGAACTGAGACATACGCTCTTTACCTTCTGGCGTAAGCAGCATGCAGTTCATGATGGCTTGTTGCATTTCCCCAATGCTAAGGACTGGAACAATCTGCGGCGGATTGAAACGCAGCACGGACTCAAGCTTGACGCTCTTCGGCACGTGGATAGAGGCAGCTTCCTCTTGGAGCCTGGTAATCTCCTCGACGGATTGAGACTCAAGCGATCGAAGGTCCGACAGGTTAGTTTGGAGATCCTCAATTTGTGTGCTGAGGGTTTCCAGTTCGACGATTATCGACTCACGTTGCGCCGCAAGTATGTCCAGGCCCCGCTGCAGGTTATCGCGCTGCGCCTCAAGCTCGCACTCCATTTCCACTTGGCGAGCGGCAATACGGTCGTTCACTACAAGTAAATTGGACGCCTCCTCTTGATTAAATTGAAGACTCAATGCTTCGCGCTGCGCGGCCTCCAGCAACTTCAACTCAGAATCAATCTCCAACAAACGCTGTTCGCGCAGCGTCGTAAACTCCCGCTCCAACTCACCCGAAAGCGAGATAAAGATGGATTCTCGCTCCTGCTCGGCGATCGCTTGAGTTTCGCTTTCTAGACGGGAGCGCAGCCTAGGGTCTGCCAGAAGCGCCTCAGTCAATTCCTCTAGCAGTTCTTTGTCAGCCATCAAGCGCTTAGCGAGCTCACCTGATCTCGCGTTTTGCTGCGCCGCAAGGCTATCTACTACACTCGCTCCTACTTGACCGGTCGCCTCGTCAGCATAGCGTTTCAACCAATCTATGACAGTGTCAGCACGTGGATCGTGAGCACCCGCCATAGCACGCAAAATGCGCTTGATGTACTCCTCGTCAGGTGCCCAATCTAATTCCTCAAGGCATTCTCCCCCCCGTTTTAATTCATAGAGAGAAACCTCGGCACCATCTGACGGCACGTTATGCAATAACTCGGGTTCGTAGGCATATACATTGAAATTGCCACCAGTCGCCATACGGTACCGATTGTCTGACGAGCGCAAGAGGCCGAGCATGAGGATGCGGTCTTCGCTGTAGCGAATAATCCAATTTCCGCTATGACTCGGCCCGTCCAAGCCATCTACGGTCAAACGACTGCGCAGCACTTCCAGACTTCCTACATCCTGGAGATCAAGGAAGGGCATGAGGTGGCGATAGGTCGATGCCTTCCATTTCCCGCGTGGCTCTCTTTGAGCAACCTGGAAGCTGAGCCAATCGTTCGGATGATGTGCTGAGATGTTCTGTAAACGAACTTCCACCTCGCCCATCTTTGGGAAAAGCTTTTGTGGATTATCTAGTAGCGACCATCCTTCTCCTGACCGGACGGCAACAACTTTCACAGCCATGTTGACATCATGTCGTTTTACACATTGCCCGATATACCACGCCCAATTTGCCGCCATGGTTAACCTGATTCCAAATGAATACTAAAGAGTGGTTGAGCCGTTACGCCACTGTAGGCGCAAACGACCCGAGGTGCGGCGAGCGATGCCAATAAGACCCAGCGTATCCTGCTGCAACGCCTCGTGGAACGGCCCGGCGATACAACTAGGAAGTCGCCTATCTAGCCAGCGAGCCATCTCGCCATTAGCGGGATAAACATATGCCCGGCCACAGGGCCCGCCATTGCGTAGCATTCGCCGGCGCGTTTCTGTAGCCAATGCGTCAGGAAGTCCACCCTCGCACGCCGTGAGGACAAGTAAATTTTGTTCAGGTCTCCATTCAAACAAAGACTTTCGAGCTAGGGCATAGGCCGAGACAATGGCGGCAGTATGCGAGAAATAATGATGTATGAGGCTGCTCTGCTCGATGCAATAGACATCGTGATCACGCTCGCCGGTGTGAGTCAGACGGACTAATCGAACGTTCTCTTGGGTAACATCGGTGGATACAAAACGTCCTTTCGCCCAAGACCAGGCTCTAGTCTCTTCGTAGTGCAGAGCCTGATGCGGCGTCTCAACAAACGCTAGCGGTTTCTCGGATGGCGATAAGGGTTCGCTCTCGAAGCGCCAGCCGAGACGTTCGGCAACAGCTTTACCTTGAACGTCCTGAGCACCGAACAGAGGCGCAGCCCAGCTAGTAACGCCTAGACGTCGAAAGGGAATACCACCCAACCCTTCAACAGCCAGCTTGAAATCTTCAACCATACGCGCGCAAAGCGCGCCTTCCACCAGCGCTAAAGCCTGCCCATCGCGGTGAGCTTCGAGGATAACTGGCTCCCTCAATGTCCAAACGCGTCCCTTCCAACCGCTGCGTAAACGCGGCTCAACGATGCCTGCATCTCGAAGACTACGCAAAAGAAGCCATGGACTCATAGCCTCGTCAGCACAGCTGAGTAGTGCAATGATTTGGGCCTCCTCCCATCCACTTTTTCCGCTTGCATAGATTGCCTCCAAAAGATCTTCACAGGCGGGATCACCCGACTCCCAGTCCAACGTGTCCTGGGTAGTAACATCGACGGGAAGCTTCTCCCCCACAGCCCAGTCTCTCAATGGCGCCAATTTGTAGCGTGCGCCCGTGAGCATCGGATGTACGAAAGCATTGCGGACGAATTGCAGGCGAATGCTCCAGGGCGCCTGCTCTTCACCTCGAAGCGTTACAGGATGAATGAAGAAGGCGCCTTCAATTGATTGAGGGGCGCTGAGCTGTCCCTTCTTGATTGTCAGCAAACACTCCGACTCGCGAGGCAATGCATCCCGTATCACATAGTCAGAGGTATCGGAGTCAAGGCTTGGGAAAAAGCGTGGTCG
The DNA here is from genome assembly GCF_000444135.1 of Pseudomonas avellanae BPIC 631. Classification (GTDB taxonomy): domain Bacteria; phylum Pseudomonadota; class Gammaproteobacteria; order Pseudomonadales; family Pseudomonadaceae; genus Aquipseudomonas; species Aquipseudomonas avellanae. The sequence goes on along the minus strand of NZ_ATDK01000071.1, from coordinate 6,749 downwards.
ACCCAGCCAAACACCGTCGCTACGAATGCCACCGGAGAGATACGGACGAACGATCAACTCCTGTGTGGCAGGAAATAGTTTTGCTTGTTTAAGCGCATCTTTGACCACTTCAAAGGTCAGAGGAACGGTTGTGATCGCCCAATCACCGCTGCTTGCAAGCTGCCCCAGTCGTTCTCCAATTCTTCGCCTGTGCCTATCAGCAATAGCGACATGCAGGCCAAAAGCGGAATCGCAGGCCTCCGGTTCTGCTCGCCAGCGGCCCGCACCAATCAGGCGGAAGATTACAACTCCCATTGTGGCGGCGGTCGCCAAATTTTCACTGTGTTCAGCCCTTACCGCTATCAACGCATTATTAAAAGAGGTGAACGGCTCGGCCTCACTCTGCTCGCCAAAGTAGGCAAAAAACAACGCGCATTTATCCGCGTCGAATAGCATTTCGATCGTGACACTACTACGTGTCGGACGGCCAATAAGAGTGGACGCACGTTCCAGGAGACGCCAGAAGCGAAGGTCACCCAATGCGCGGCGTTGCAAGTAGTAAGCGTCTCGGAACTCTTCGAACGCATCGCGAAGCCCCCAGGAGGCGCGATCGTCGACCAGCGCTCTCGGAAACGCAGAAATGCTGACGTGAAGGTCTCGATGCGCGCTGGGGTGTTCATGGCAAAAATTGGCTACGAGCTTTAGATCGGCCTTACTCGGAAATGACAGATGCCGTGTATAGCCTATATGAGTCCAATTACCGGGGTTAGGCAAGATAAGACGACGAAACGGCTCACCTGCTTGAATACGCTTCTCCAGCCACCGAACCAAACTCTCCCACATCAACGCTATCCCGCGTAGGTTGGAAGCCGTAGTGTCCTTCCCCAGCCATTTCACGAGTTTATGGCGATACTCTCCACTCTGAGTTGTGTTGCCCTCTAGCAGATTGTCAATCAGCAAAGTTAATGTGAGGTAAGAAAAGCAATTGGGGACATTTCGATTTTCAATCCGCTGAGAGCCATCGCGAAGCGAGTCCATCAACAGAAGGTCTTGCGATAACATTTTGCGGAAAAGCTCTTCAACCTGTGCTTCGCTTCCAGGCGCGGCACCGCAGGCAAGTGTCAACGTGCTGGGGGTGACTTCGAGGGCCCGGATGGGGCTGGCGTCGCCATCTGGACCAATCGCCAGAAAATAATCAACGAGCAGTTTCTCCCATGCGTCAAAAGTACGCGGCAAATCCACTGTATTTCATCCTTGTCGAAAACATTAAGCCCCACCGCGTGGACGCCAACAGCATCTCCATAAAGCTGCGGTATTTTCTGTAACGCGAACTATTACGACCTTAGGTCGTCGCCAAATGACGTAAAACCTTACGCCATCAGCCTAGATTTGAAAATGCCACTTAATGGCATTTTGCTGGCCCGGTAAGCCAGCACCAAAAATGACCGCAGCGGATTTAATGCGCCCTCGCTAACCTCAGTTTTTTGAGAGAACCACTCAAGCGGTTGCGACCAACTGCGATACAGCTTCTTCAAAATAGCTCACAGTATCTTCCCGCGCAGCTAAAATTAACGGTTCAAGAAGTCTTTCAGCAAGAAAACGCACAGGGGGAACTGCCACACCATCTCCTATGACCTTAAAGGCATGTTGATAAGCTTCAGGTAATACGTAGGTAGTTTCCAGTCCCATCAATGCGGCGGCCTCCCGGATCGAAAGCAGGCGCGTTTTAACCTCACCATTCCCTGCCACAATTATTCGTGAACGGGAGCCACCCCCTCTCGGCGTTCTTAGACAGCCCAAGACATCAGAGAAAGTTATCTCCGCGCGCTGCTTGTTGACACTTCCCTCTCTACGCATTCGATAATAAAGGCTTCCAATGCTGGCAATATTAGCAGCCTTCGCCTTTTCAAGGCGGGCCACATGGATGGGAGTCATTCTACTGATTATTTTTTGGGTTTCTTCAGATGTATGCCACTCAACTCCTTCGAATTGAATAAGGCTTTGTAGAGCGCCTTGCTTTAGCGTTGGAACGGATCCTAAATCCCACCAGATCCAATCAGCTTGTGCCTGTTGGGATAATGATCTGAAAGACCGCATTAAAGTCGGTGGGTGCCAAGACTCTGTTGCCATACCATAGTCAAGTTTATCCGGAATAGCGATTTCGCGGAGCAAAGCGATAATGAATACGCGAGGACGAGACTGAGGCAAAAAGTGCTTAGTATCAATAATTACAGCGCCGTAACGATACCCAATTTCGCCCAAGCGCAAGCAGATGGCGGCGAAATCGCGTCCTCCCTCGAGAGAAAGTAAGCCTACGACATTTTCCAAAACTAGTAGCGGGGGCTGTCGGGACTCTTTACGCAAACCATTAATTAACTCAAGAAAAGGCCACAAAGCCCCCGACCTTGTAGACCCTTCGCTATCTGAATTTCCAATCCCCAAACCATTTCCGGCCACAGAAAGATCCTGACAAGGAAAAGATGCCCAAGCTAAGTCGCCATTGCCTGTCAAATCCTCTATTTTAACATCGTGGATGTCACGCCCATCAAAATGACTCCCCCCCCAATTCTGAATATAAGTCGCAGCTTTAACACGATCCATATCGTTGGCAAATAAGCAGTTCCATCCATCACCAAGCCCGGATCTAGCCATGCCACCACCTGCAAAAAATTCAAAAAAATTAAATTTATCGCCAGTTTTTTCCTTGCTATCTAACATCGATATGGTTCTCAGCCGACCGTTCGTAATTTGGAAAAATGCATAATATGACCTACTACTCGATTGTGGAACTCAGAAGTGACGCAGTCAGACAGTCAATTCCTCAGTGCCTATAGTTTATCGGCAAGCATTACTTAAATCGAACTTTGATAACAACGTAAAAGACGGCAAGCCTACATGCGAAACGACTCAGAAACCGCTTCTTCAGAACATAAATTGACCCAAAATTTTGGGCTTGAATTAGCGATAGCGTAAGCCCACTCGGCATCGTCTTTTTCTCCTTAAACGTTGGGAGGATAGCTCATACTACCCTGGATCAGGCTAATAAAATTCTTCGCCACACATGCCCGTAAGCGTAAACCTAAGGCAGCCTAAACAAGCCTCAAGCTTTTCTTCACTAAGCTTGCAGATCCTCCAAGAAATTGAGGTGCTGACAGTTACTGCCATGTCGCCTGGAAAGGGAGCTAATTTTGGATCAAAACTTCTGCCCCATTTTTTATGCTTAGCGGCAGTGTAGGGTCGCTTGCTGCTTCCCACGTCAGGCACCAATCGACCAAAAGCTGACATTATACTTACAAAACTGTCGTACGTTTCGTCCAGTTTCCTAGAGCCGCGCGGTGCCAAAAAACGCTAGCACGATGGAAGCTGCTCATATGCCAGATGCGCGCAGCCTTCAAGCGGCTTACCAGACACTCGCATGCTCCTCGCCCACCAGAACAAACGTATTCAAGCTGCGACGCGGTGATCAATATCATCGATACTAATCTGACCGGGGCTAAAGGCATGTCATCCAGTCGAGTAGTGAAATCCGAGTCAGAGGCTTCCAGCAAAACTCCGGTAGAGTCGTCGTCGGTCACGACGAGTTGGGGTAGTTGATCAATCATGTGGTGCGACCGGCTGAACCGGGGGATTTCGAGAAATAGCGCTCAGTGTTGTTCGAGTTGCTAGGTGACTCCTCCAGCATCTGCCACCGTATTGGTAACGTGCTCAACCAGCTCGAATGCCCAGCTACGCTTGAAAGGATCGACCTCCCCCAAGGATTCACGGGCATACTCAGGTATATCTGCTGCTTCTATGAAAACTCCATCTCTAAACCATTGCCCATCCTTTCTGCATCATCGAATGGGTATGACAGGCCTTAGGTAGCAATGATTACTGTATCGCCACGGCGAACCACTCGGCAGGCCCAACGGGTCGAGGACCAGTAAGGGCCGCACGAAAAGCTCGGAGTCACTCTGGACCAAAAGCGGTTGGTGGACAACAGTACAGATAACGCCTGGTTCTGAGTATTGGTAAAGATGCAGCCACATACCGCAAGACCAAATAGAAGCGTTTGGACCTAAATATCCTCACTCTTGCCGCCTGACGAATACTGTGGAGACGAGCGCTCAACCCTCTCCCGCATTAGACACATTACTTGCTATTAGAGTAGTGTGTAAGCCGAATATTCACGCACCCTAAGCCGAGCAATCGAGACTTACAGCTACTCGGATTTTCAGTCCGAAGTTACTTAATATGCGCGACTGATTTTCTTCGCGTAAATGAAGCCTTTGGTGGTGGTAATTGGCACGTTGAATGGACTACAAAGCACGTCATGCTTGCCAATATTGTTTGCTGCTCGGTATGCCCAATCCAAATCCTGAATTACCCGCTTGCTTTGCAGCTCCGGAATATCTCGGCATTTGTCTGCAATGATGTTCGTTATATTGAAGACAAATTTGTACATATCGAAGCCGAGCTCGTAATTTTTTCCATCAAGATTCAAGCTTGGCTTTTGGCAGAAAACCTCAAGGTCCTGCATAAGGTTTGCGGTGTAGTCGAAAATTTCGGCAATACTATCCATCTCCTTCTTTACAAACTGAGCTTTAGCGTTATAGTTTTTTCTTTTTGGGTCAGACATGTTGTTCTCCATGAATGATTTGACACTTTTTGCGAGTACTTCTAATGGTATCAGAAGATGTTGCGAATGGCTGACGAAGACGTTTTCCCCAACTTTGACGTGCAACCGGATTTCGTCCACATCACCGACATGGTGGCAATAGTTCCTGATAAGTCTCAGCATCTTGAATTCTGGAAATATTTTAATATTGCAGTTGAAAATTTCAGAAAGCTTATCTGCCGTCGAGTGCAGGTTATTCAGATAGGTAAACAGAGTATTTATATCTCGGTCTTCTGTGTGCCTGAAATCCAACAGCTCACGCTGGCTGTGAAAATATCGGTCAATGAATGTATGTTGCTCCATTTACTATGCCTCTGCTCTCGGGGTAATTGATTTGCTGACCCGCACTAAAAATGCACACCTATAAACTCCAAGCGTAAACGTGCAAAATAATGGCACGTGCCAGGTCGAGCACTAGAACAGAGAATAACTCAAAAAAATAAGCATATTCTATTGCTCTATGGATAAACGAGCCTGATAACTGTATTAAGTCATAATCAGCCAGAAGGGCGTGCCGATCAAACGTAAACAGAACTGCAGGGAAGTTCGACTTTAATCATCTACTTCATCTTGGGAAAGATGGAGATCGATAACCATCTCCATTACAGTATCGATGCTCGTAGCCAGGAAAAACTTGCCCTCCCGAATATGTTCAATGAGCACGCCTGCTAATAAAAAACCCTCAATCACCAAAATACGTTCTTCGTTGCGATATCCGATAGTATGCCAAACCGGTGACCCGCTCACGCCCCGTGGCTCGGGAAACATCATACCCTTAAGACCATCTAGCCCCATAGTGTTCTTGCGCTCAAACTGAATAAGTAGATTCTGGTTCTTTTCAAATTTGAAGCGACGATAAGTTTCGTCGGATATACTTTTCCCCATCCACGTGTAGCAAACTGTATTCAGTAACTTTTTATTTTCGTCAGGCTTATACTTGGTAAGTGGATATCCTGAGAGAATTAAACGACAGTCCCCAATTTTGGAAGTATCTCGCGTTATTAGATCTAATGGGATTGCGGACTTCTGAATACTTTCATCAGGGCATCCTTTACCAGCGGGAAGTTTTACCACTGTCAAATCGACCTGATCATTATTTCTATTAGCTACGTCTTGAGAGGATGTTCTGAAAGAACCCTGAATATGCTGACGGTTAATTTGATTCGTAAAATAGAATAGTGGCTGTTCATATTCATGATGATCCATCACGTGCGCGGCAGTAACGAAATAGAAACAACCATGGAAATCAATAACGAAGCCTGTGCCGATTAGATCAGGGCGACCAGAATTCATATCTTTAAAAATTGGCAAAGAGAACTGGGAGCGCGCGTTCTGTGTAAGGTGCATTGCCTTGTTGACATCTGCCATCTGTCGATCGTTTAGAGGGTTTGTTCGTTTTGCCACGTTCAGCACCTTAAAGTAACTTGTTGGATGACTTGCCTTTAATAAAGACGGTTTAAAGCGTTTCGAGATTTTTTTCATTCATTGGCGCTACGCCGAACAGCGGAAGCCCTCAAGTGATTTCTCTCGTCAGCTCTTCAGCGAACCTATCTAGAGCCTCTACGTGGGATATCATGCGTAGCGCCTTGAACCATGAATACTCTTAAGCGACACGCCATGTCATGTCGCAATTTTTGTCGCAATCGCCTGCCATATCACGGCCCTTGTCGTTCTGTGATTTAAACGGAGTCTGACGCCGACTATTTCCGTCAAGGCACTGCATCAATGAGAGGTTGATCGGCCCCCCCGAGGTACATCGGCTGCTCGGAGCCGGCGAATTTCGGCAACCATTCTTTATCCGTTTTGTCATTGATCGAGTACTGATAACTGGTAGTCGAAAAAATGATTTGGGCATTGTTACGTAGTGCGACAGCTTTCAGCGCTTTGATATAAGCATCTAAATCTTCCCAGTGAATTTCCTGCTGCCGAGGTGTGTCGAATACCAGTACTCTGAAAGGAGAGCGCGGATCATTGGTGCATAGTTCAAATAACGCAGCGTGAAACGCCAGCACTGTTCGTGCTTTGGAACTGCCTTTGATGATTCCAAGCTTTTCAGTTCCCAGTATGGGTTTGAGATCTGAATCGATTCGGATGTCCCTCGAAATATTCTTAG
>NZ_ATDK01000070.1 GCF_000444135.1 Pseudomonas avellanae BPIC 631 | reverse complement strand
GAGTTCGGTAGTGCTGCGAAAAATTGAGTTCATACAATGCGGGATCATATGAGCCGGGAACCGACATTGCGTGATCGCTCCCCACTCGAGAAAAGGTGCCGCCCGGTGAACCTTCTAAGATAGTGATGCCAATGCCGCTAGGATCTTCAGGACCGTCGTCACTCTCGTCGTCGCACTCAAACTCCGAAGATCGCACGACACTCAATACGGCATGATCATTGGGCAGATCATCGGCCAAGCGCTCCGAGTACAGCTGGAGCGCTGGTTCCGCGAGAACATATAGCCAAGCTTTTTCATCCGAGCCACTTGAGCGCCTAAGAATTCTGCCCAACACCTGACGATAGTGCAGCTCGGTGCGTATACGACTTAGATGACAACAAACCTGCAGCCTGGGTATGTCCGTCCCCTCGCTGATCATGCCAACCGAAATAATCCAGGTGCAGCCACCACGTCGAAAATCATCGATCACCTGCTGGGCGTTTGGCGTCTTATTGGTTACGACCTGACAGACCTCCCCCTGGGCATGCATAAGGTCAGCTATGCGATGAGCGTGCTCAATATTTGTCGCAACCACTAAGCCGCCGGCTTCCGGATGTCGCTCACGGATATCGCGAAGTTTTGTACACCCTAAAGACAGAATCTGCCGCAGGATATCGTCATGAAACAGCAGATCTTCATAAGAGACAGGTGACTCGGAAAGAAGCTTGGCAATACTCGGGTACGTCGTGACGGTGCCTTCTGTGGATAGAGTTTCAGTTAACCTCACCATGTTGTTATCCAACACGACTATGCGCGGCGACCGACATACGCCATCAGCGATTGCCTCCTGCAAGCCATATCGGTAATCACAGATCAAAACCCCATTTGGCTGAGAATATCGAGCAAGCGCGATGGCTTTTTGGTCAGACCTCCAAGGTGTCCCCGAGAGAGCAAGAGTGAAAGTGGCGCGATCTTGAATCCTTTGAACAATCTGTTGACCCCATGCATTGCTTAAGAGCAAGTCATGACCAGCGCAATGATGAATTTCATCAAAAACTGCGAACACCCTATAGTCGTCGATAAGCTTCCAGAATGCTGCGTCTCGATACTCCATACCTTGGTACGTGCAAGCGGCACCGATCGCACCTATCAATCCATCCAAGCGCTTCCCTAAAACGGCGGAGAAAGTTCTCTTAAATCCATCCATTGTTTGCCGTGATGGAGCAAAACAGAGAATCAAATCTATCTTGTCTTGCAGCAGCAGTTGCCTTGCCAGTTCCGCGGCCATTTTCGTCTTGCCAGCACCGGGAGTCGCTTGGCAAAAAAAATGAGGTTGCTGAGTGTAGTGTTGTATAGCCAACGTAATGCAGTCGTGCTGCCACGCTCTGAGGGTAGAGTTCATGCGGCGGAAATCGTCTTAAGCGTATGCTCAATTGCACGAACGTGACCAAGAAGCTTTGAGCTCCTATCGCGAGCTTCCAGATATACCCCTTCAAAACGACCCTTCAGATGAGGAATTTCCTCAAACAACTGATTGTACCGCTCGGTCTCCCCCAAGGATGAGAGCAGATCAAGCCGGGTCTCCTTAAGCATCACTTGAAGGCGGGTCCGGTCATCTTGCCCCTCCTTTGAGCTAGGCACAGAGCATGTTGTTTCTCTTTCCTCATCAGCTGGAGCGTCCAGAGAATCGACAGTCACGGAGAAGTTCCCATCAACCAGTACGAGCTGCAGCCGTAAAGGCATCTCCAGCACACGAAATACCTGATCCCGCTTCTGCCGCTGATCTGCCATCTCCACCCAGCCAACGCGAATCAACCTTCGGATCTGCTCATAAACATACACGCGTACATCCGCGAGCCGAAAGCTTGAGGGAGGAAGGAGGGCCGCATACGCGTCTCTCAACTGACGGGTCGTGAAATCCTTGGAAAAATGCTCGCAAAGCAGAGAATGGAGCTGCCTGTCGAATTCGAATATATCTTGTTTCATGCAGGCGCCTCAATGATCTCTAAACAAAAGATACGGATTATAGTCCGTGGCCGATTCGTCCGCAAACACTCGATAGTCTGTCCTCATGTGTTTCGAGGCGGCTATGGAGAATTTGGCTAAAGAATTGGGGAAAAGGATCAGGCAAGCGAGAAAAGCAAAAGGTCTATCGCAGGACGTCTTCGCTCTGACTTGCCAAGTTGATCGAAGCTACATGGGCCGAATTGAGCGGGGTGAAGTCAATATTACGGTCGAAAAGCTATACCAGATTGCCGAAAGTCTTGAATGTGGTCCAGCGGAACTACTACCTTAGAAAGCTCATAGAATATAAAGTGTAAAATGACAAAAGTACTAAATATAGAAACTTAACTACCCCAGCCTACCAAAGCAAAAACTCCCCACACTCTAAAAACCATATAAATGAATATAAAATCCTTTGACTCACTCACATTTTAGCTTTTTTGTATTTCCTCAGGCCTTCTCTTAACTAAAGCATAGAGATCTACATTGGGAATCGTTTCGGCATTCAATAGCATCCTTTCAATCATTCGAAGTTGCTCAGCATTATTTCTCTTTAGCACTTCAACCTCAGCTTTAAGATGCTCTATCTGTTCAACCAACTTCACATCAGAAGCTGTTATTTTTGTATAAAGCGAGGGTGATGCGCCTCTAAGTTGAGCTTTTTTGTTTCTGTATGAAGTAGCTATTCCCACGTAAGTGCAAAGAGTTTGTCTTGTCGTTTTTATTGAAATTTCAAGCTCAACCCTTGTTACCAGTGCCTCCCAAGTGAGTTTACCCGTCCATTTAGTCAGCATAATCTCTATCTTACGTTGTACCTGTGCAGATATTTTTGGTTCCACCGCGTCACTCCCCCTTGTTATTCAAACCGAAAGACGATAAAAGCGAACGTAACTGAGGATTGGGCTCCGTATTAGAGCTAGTAACTTTATCTTCGATCAAACCTCTTAAACGTGCCTCATAATCCGGGAGCGCACACGAAACTTTCTTTATGAGCTTCGTATTTAAATCAATCAAATTGAATTCAGAGTCTTTTTTTGAGTAGCGAATTGTTGTACCTACAAAACAATTTTTCATCAGATCAATCAATAGCGAAAGAACTCGAACATTTCGAGAGTGGATAACAAACCATTTTTTCATTGCCGAAGAAGCTGATAAACGAATATCACACGTTACCGACTCTAACCGTGCGTTTTGAACCCCTAAATCTTTTTCAAAAAGCTCGATAGCACTCTCATCACCTGCAATATAACAAGCCTCAGAACACAGAAAACACTGGGAGGCGAAATCATTCAAATAATTACAGGGATTTACATGTAGATTTTGATTACAAAGTCCCGTTGAGGTGATCGAGGCTGGTAGATTTGTAACTGTTGCAAGCAGCTCCTTAGAATAAGCTCTAATTAAGCTCCTGTCGAACTCAGGCGGATTTACTATCGCGCTTACTCTGCTCGTTTTCAAGTCATCACTCGTATGGATATAAGTGTGGGTTTGCTCAGAATTTTTCCTACCTGACCAAGCAGTAATAATTTCAACTGGAATATTACTTAAATCAGCGAGAGTATTTGTTAGGTGGCGCAATTGATTTGGTGTCAGCCGTATTTCTGAGGAATATCCATAGTCAACGAAAAGCGAATCCATACCTCCATGGGGGCAAAGTCGAGTTAAAATGGAGCTTCCTAATGAGGCCAAAGGGACAACTGCATAATTCGTTTTCTGAAGTATCTTTCCGCCGCCCCCTGAATTCTTTGAATCTCCATAAAACCAACCTCCCAAGAAGCAAAACATAGCGTTTTTAAGCTTAATACTCGACTCACCGTTAGAGAAAGAAAGAGGAAACTCGGGTAGGATTTTTTTTCTATAAAAAGACACCCACCAATTTTGCACCTCTTCCACCGTCACTACGTCTTTGTCAACAAACAGCTTGGGGAGTTGTGTATACCCGAATAGATAGGGTAAAGCAGATAGTTTAGTCTTCTTAGAATTCGATACAGACAACTGATCATCAGATCGCAAAGCAAAAATTGGTTTATTTTCAAAAAAACGACCTCTGTGAACAGCATGAGTACTCGTTAAATCAGCCCCTTTTTTGAGCACTGGAACGCAATCATCTACACCATAAAAGCCTAG
>NZ_ATDK01000069.1 GCF_000444135.1 Pseudomonas avellanae BPIC 631 | reverse complement strand
TTTCGCTACAGTTGTCGTCACTTAGTCTGGCCACTGCTTTCAAGTGGCTGGTTTCGGCCCATGCCGGGCACACTGGGAGCGAGCTTGCTCGCGAAGGGGTCAGTGCAGCCCCTGAAACTCGAGCGTTCGGACGATTGTCTTCGCGAGCAAGCTCGCTCCCACAGGTATTGTATTCAAGTTCGCCGCCGCGCCATAGCACACAACTATTAGACATTACCGCCGATCTGCCCGATGATTTGCGGCGCTTTACAACCCCCATCAGGAGCACCCCGCCATGAGCAAGCCAAAACGGCCGAACAAGGCCAAATCGATCATCGCCCAGCCCTTGTTCCGCAGTCGTCAGGAACAACCTTCCAAGGGCAAAGGCAGCTACCGCCGCGAAGCCTTCCAGTCTAAAAGCTGGGAGGCTTCCTGCTTTATGGCAGCCTGATATCGAGCAACACCTGCGGGGCGCTTTCGACCGCTTAGCCGTGTTATGGTCTGCACCTAACGGTAATACCCTTGGACTCAAGCATGCCTTCTCGTTTTACCCATCGCCCGCAGCTGCGCCAACTCATCGCTGCCTCCAGCCTTATTGCCCTGGTAGCTTGCGCAGAAAAACCCACTGCTGCCGATGCCACGCCCCTTCAAACCAGTAAAGCGCAGACAAACGCTCCGGCCGTGGCCCCCACGCCAGCACTGGTCGTCGATGACACCCTCACGATTCAACCCGCCGTCAGTTTCAGCGAATGGCAAGCCGGTTTTCGTGCTCAGGCACTCAAGGCAGGCATCCGGGCGGACGTATTCGACCTGGCGTTTGCCGGTGTCACGCCCGACATGAGCGTGGTCAAAGCCGACCGCAGTCAGCCCGAGTTCAGCCGCCCGGTGTGGGAGTACCTGGACGGCGCCATCTCCGCGGTACGCGTGCGCAAGGGTCAGGCGTTGCTGTCGCAGTACGCTGATGATCTGCAGAAGATCGAGCAGCAGTACGGCGTGGATCGTCAGGCGTTGGTCGCGGTGTGGGGCATGGAGAGTAATTTCGGGAGCTTTCAGGGTTCGCAATCGGTGATTCGCTCACTGGCGACACTGGCCTATGAAGGCCGTCGTCCGGGGTTCGCGCAAAGCCAGTTGCTGGCCGCGCTGGAGATCATCCAGCATGGCGACATCACCCCGGACAAAATGCTCGGCTCGTGGGCCGGGGCAATGGGCCAGACCCAGTTCATCCCGACCACTTACAACACCCACGCCGTCGACTTTGACGGCGATGGCCGTCGCGACATCTGGAACACCCCGGCCGACGCCCTCGCCTCCACTGCGCACTACCTGCAAAGTTCCGGCTGGCAGCGTGGTCAGCCGTGGGGCTTTGAGGTGGTGCTCGGCTCCGGGTTTGACTACGCGCTGGCCGATTCGACAACCCGCAAGAGTCTTGCTGAATGGCAGCAACTGGGCCTCAAGCAACCCGACGGCTCGGCGATTCCGGTCGCGGCCAGCCAGCAGCAGGCGGTCTTGTTGTTGCCAGCGGGTTATCGCGGCCCGGCCTTTCTGGTGCTGGATAACTTCCGCGCGATTCTCAAGTACAACAATTCCACCTCCTATGCCTTGGCGATCAGTCTGCTTTCCGACCGTTTCAAGGGTGCAGGGTACGTGGTCGGCGCCTGGCCACGCGGAGACACGCCGCTGAGCCGCTCTGAGCGTATCGAGTTGCAAAGCCTGCTTTCGGCCCGCCAATACGACGCAGGCGCGCCAGACGGCATTATCGGCGCCAATACGCGCAAAGCAATCCGCAGCGCACAGCAATCCTTCGGCTGGCCGGCCGATGGCTATCCGACGCATGAGTTGCTGGAAGCCCTTCGCAAGCCTGCGGGGCAATAATCGGGAGGACGCAGAGCGTCCAGAACGGCATGCCAACGCGGAGCGTCGGCACGATAGTGTTCTTACGGGCGCCTATCGTTCCTCACGCTCCAGCGTGGGAATGCATTTCCGGACGCTCTGCGTCCAATCTCGACCAAAGATGCGGCGAAGTGTGTGACGCGGAGCGTCACGAACGGCATGCCAACGCGGAGCGTCGGCACGATAATCAACCGCAAAAAAGGGCCAGGTATCGCTACCTGGCCCTTCTTGTTTTGCGGCTCGCTGTCAGAGCATCGCTTTGGCGATCCTGGCTTGCTCGTCGGCGTGGTACGACGAGCGCACCAGCGGGCCTGAGGCGACGTTCTTGAAGCCCATCTTGTAACCTTCCTCGGCGAACCAGGCGAAGGTGTCCGGATGGACGAAACGCTGCACCGCCAAGTGGTTGCGCGATGGTTGCAGGTACTGGCCCAGGGTCAGCATGTCAATGTCGTGCTCGCGCATGCGCTTCATGACTTCGATGACTTCTTCGTCAGTCTCGCCAAGACCCAGCATCAGGCCGGATTTGGTCGGTACGTGCGGGACCATCTGCTTGAAGCGTTGCAACAGGGTCAACGACCACTGGTAATCCGAACCCGGACGCGCGGCCTTGTACAGACGCGGTACGGTTTCCAGGTTGTGGTTGAACACATCCGGCGGCTCGGCTGCGGTGATTTCCAGCGCTACGTCCATGCGCCCACGGTAATCGGGCACCAGTGTTTCGAGCTGGACGCCCGGCGACAGCAGGCGGATCTCGCGGATGCAGTCGGCAAAGTGCTGAGCACCGCCGTCACGCAGGTCATCACGGTCTACCGAGGTGATTACCACGTACTTCAAGCGCAAATCGGCAATCGCGATGGCGAGGCTCTTCGGCTCGTCGGCGTGGAGCGCCTTCGGACGGCCGTGGCCCACGTCGCAGAACGGGCAGCGACGGGTACAGATGTCGCCCATGATCATGAAGGTCGCGGTGCCGCCGGAGAAACATTCGCCCAGGTTGGGGCAGGATGCCTCTTCGCAGACGCTGTGCAGCTTGTGCTTGCGCAGCAGTTGCTTGATACGGTCGACTTCCGGAGAAACCGGGATGCGCACGCGAATCCAGTCAGGCTTCTTCGGCAGGTCTACCGTCGGAATGATCTTGACCGGGATGCGCGCAACCTTCTCCGCTCCGCGCAGCTTGACGCCGGCTTCGACTTTCGGACGGGCCACACGCTCGGAAACGTCAAGCGTCGGGATCAGGGTTTGCACGGTGTCAGTCATATTGGTTTATTCCGCCCGTAAGGGTCGCCTGCTCAGCGTAGTCGAGGTGTTTGACGAGCTGCGCACGCAGTCGGACACTAACCTCGGAAAATTCTATCTGCCCTGCCTGATCGCTCAGTTGGGTCATGGCCAGCCCGGCATAGCCGCAAGGGTTGATGCGGAGGAACGGCTCAAGGTCCATGTCGACGTTCAGCGCCAGGCCATGAAACGAACAGCCGTTGCGAATGCGCAGACCGAGCGAGGCGATTTTCGCGCCATCGACGTACACACCCGGCGCATCGGCCTTGGCCGCTGCCGTGACGCCATAATCGGCCAGCAATGCAATGAGCGTGTTCTCGATCCGGGTGACCAGATCGCGCACACCGAAGCCAAGGCGCCTGACATCCAGCATCAGGTAAGCGACCAGCTGGCCCGGGCCATGATAAGTCACTTGGCCGCCACGATCGACCTGTACGACAGGAATATTGCCCGGCAGCAGCAAATGCTCGGCCTTGCCGGACTGCCCCTGAGTGAAGACCGGCGGGTGCTGGACCAGCCAGACTTCATCGCCAGCTGCGCGGCTACGTCCATCGGTGAAGCGCTGCATGGCGTGCCAGGCGGTTTCGTAATCGATCAGACCCAGATCACGAAAGCCCAGAGCATTGGCCATCAGAGCACCATGTGCACAAAACCAGTAGCGCGAAGGGCACTATTGATATCGCGCAACTGGTCTTCGCTGGTCGCGATGATGTGCAACTGGACAGTGGTGTACTTGCCGTTGCTGCTCTGACGCTCGGCGAGCGTTTTAACATCGACCTCGGCGTGCTTTTCAAGCACTTCCATCACGGCGGCCGTAAAGCCCGCGCTGGTGTCACCGATCACCTTGATCGGGTAGTCAACGCAGGGGAATTCGATTTTGTGCGACTTGATGTCGGTATCAGTCATGGCAGTAAAGGTCTCACAAGCCGTGACGACGGACACGCGGCCCGCTCAGATCATGAGCAGGCCGCGAGAAGGTCGGCATTGGTTACTGGATCAGTTGAACAAGCCGTAGAAGAACAGGCGGATGCTATCCCACACGCGGCGGAAAATGCCACCTTCCTCGACTGCATCAAGGGCAATCAGATTAGCAGTGTGAACCACCTGATCGTCCTTCTTGACCTCGACCTTGCCGATCACGTCGCCTTTGGCGATTGGCGCAACCAGTTGCGGATTCATGGTCATGCTGGCGGACAGCTTTTTCATGTCGCCTTTGGGCATGGTCATGCTCAGATCTTCAGCCAGACCGGCCTTGACCTGGCGCTCGGTGCCTTTCCAGACAGTTGCCTGAGCCAGCTCGGTGCCCTTCTGATAGAAGTTCTGGGTTTCGAAGAAACGGAAGCCATAGGTCAGCAGCTTCTGGGTTTCCGCCGCACGAGCCTGTTCGCTGTTGGTGCCGAACACCACGGCAATCAGACGCATGCCGTCACGCACAGCCGAAGACACCATGCAGTAGCCGGCTTCGTCGGTGTGACCGGTTTTCAGACCGTCAACGGTCTTGTCGCGCCACAGCAGCAGGTTGCGGTTAGGCTGTTTGATGCCGTTCCAGAAGAACTCTTTCTGCGAGTAGATCGCATAGTGAGCCGGGTCTTCGTGGATGATGGCACGGGCCAGAATCGCCATGTCATGCGCCGACGAGTAGTGCTCCGGGTTCGGCAGACCGGTCGGGTTCATGAAGTGGCTGTTGGTCATGCCCAGGTCGCCGGCGGTCTTGTTCATCATGTCGGCAAATGCATCTTCGCTGCCGGCAATGTGTTCAGAGATCGCGACGCTGGCATCGTTACCCGACTGGATGATGATGCCATGCAGCAGATCGCTGACCGTGACCTGGCTGCCGACCTTGATGAACATCCGCGAACCGCCTGTGCGCCAGGCGTTTTCACTGATGGTCACCGGATCGTTTTCGCCGATCTGGCCGCGACGGATTTCCAGGGTCGCGATGTAGGCAGTCATCAGCTTGGTCAGGCTGGCAGGCGCCAGACGCTGATCACCGTTGTTCTCGACCAGAACGTTGCCGCTGGTAGCGTCCATCAGCACGTAGGACTTGGCGGCCAGTTGCGGTGCAGCAGGCGTCATCTGCTCTGCAGCCCAGGCAGCCGGGGTGATAATCAGTGGAACAAGCAGGCACAAACGTTTTGCAAAGGTGGTGATGTTCATCCGTCTCTCGAGAATCCTAATGGGCAAACATGCCCTTGCGGGCAAAACTGAACAGACCGGCGAGGCAAAAGCGCCTCGGTACGGCTCGTGGGGCCAGGCTGTAACCCTGGCTGACAAAGTCGCCTGTTCGACACACGACCTTGTGGGCAGTTACCTGCAACGCTTGCCCTGCTGGCAAAGCTGCGCCGCCTGCGACTGCATCTCGCCCTCCATTGTTGCCGGAGGGCGACTGTCGAAAAACTTACTGATCCGATGTCACTACGCTTGGCTGGCCCAGATTGGCCGACCTGACGCTGTTTTGCAGTTGCTGGGCTTCACCCGGCGTGTCGATCGGTCCCATCCGGACCCGATAGAGCGTTTGCTGATTGCGAGCTATCGAGCTGACGAACACCGGCGCTCGAACCATCCCGCTCAGTTTCGACCTCAGGAGCTCCGCAGCGTCCGGGTTGGCGAAGGCTCCCACCTGGAGAAACAGCCCAGCGGCTTGTCCTGAAGCGTTTTTTTTTGCGTCAACCTGCAACGGCACGACAGGTGCAGCGTGCTGCTGGGGTGGCGGCGTGTATTGCTCTACGGTGCCGGTGGAGGTCGACAGCGCTGGCGGTGTTGCCTGGGCCATCACTTGCGGCTGATTGAGCATCAGCGGCGCCGGACGGCCACGTTGCGCCCACCATTCCTGAGGGTCGATACCTTCGACCTTGACCCGCGCAGTGCCACTTTCGGCGTAACCGAGCTTTTTGGCGGCGGCGTAGGACAGGTCGATGATGCGGTCCGAATAGAACGGCCCACGGTCGTTGACCCGCAGAATCACCGTGCGGTTATTGTCCAGGTTGGTCACTTTGACGTAGCTGGGCAGCGGCAGGGTCTTGTGCGCGGCACTCATGCCGTACAGGTCATACACCTCGCCATTGGCGGTGTTCTGGCCATGAAACTTGGTGCCATACCAGGAGGCGGTGCCCGAAGCGACGTAGCGCTTGGAATCGCTCATGGGGAAATAGGTCTTGCCCAACACGGTGTACGGGTTGGCCTTGTAGGCCCCGGTGTGCAGGGTCGGCGTGGCATCGGGGATGCGCGAAACATCCACGTCCCACCACGGCGCGCCGTCTTTGTGGGCACGGTTGATGTCCAGGCCCGGCATGGTGCGTACGACTGCACCGCCTTTTGGCGACTGTGACGACGTTGTGCGTGACGGCGACGAGCAACTGGCGACCAGCACTGCCAGGCCGGTCAACGCCAGAAGCTTGAATGTTTGAAGAATCGGCGATGCCCGCATTAGTTGACGCCTCGAGCTTGAACCAACGATTCAGACAGCTGATACACGGCCATGGCGTACATCACACTGCGGTTATAACGGGTGATTGCATAAAAATTGTTCAAACCCAGCCAGTATTCGGGACCATTGTCGCCTTCAAGACGGAATGCCGTCACCGGCATGTCGTCGCGCAGCGCATCATGACTTGCCCAACCCAGCTGTCGCAACTCCCCGACCGACATTACCGGATCAAGTGCAGGGCTCAACCCTTCATCAACCCGGTCGCCACGCGCCGTTGCGCGGCTGACAACCTGCTGACCGGCCACCCAGCCATGACGCTTGAAATAGCTGGCCACGCTGCCGATGGCATCGTCCGGGTCGGTCCAGATGTTGATGTGGCCGTCGCCGTCGAAGTCCACCGCATAAGCGCGGAAACTGCTCGGCATGAATTGCGGCAGGCCCATTGCGCCGGCATACGAGCCTTTGAGGGTCAGCGGATCGACCTGCTGCTCGCGGGCCAGCAGCAGGAACTCGCGCAATTCCTTGCGGAAGAACGGGGCACGCGGCGGGTAATCGAAACCGAGCGTCGACAAGGCGTCGATCACCCGGTAATTACCGGTGTTGCGGCCGAAAAAGGTTTCGACGCCAATGATCGAAACAATGATCTGCGCCGGTACGCCATATTCCTGCTCGGCACGGGCCAACGCAGCCTCGTGCTGACGCCAGAAGTCGACACCGCGGGCTATGCGCGTGTCGGTGATGAACATGGGCCGATACTCTTTCCACTGCTTGACCCGTTCAGCCGGGCGCGAAATGGCATCGAGAATGGCCTGCTTACGCTCGACCTCACGAAACAGGCCCATCAACTGCTCGCCGGCAAAACCGTAGTCGCGGGTCAGTTCACCGACGAACTCGGCCACCTGGGGCGAACCTTCGTAATCGCCGGCCAGTGCCTCTTGCACCGATCCAAGGATGCCCACCAGGCCGACCACCGGAGCATATCGAGCCCAGTTACGCATTGCTTGCATTGAATAGTTCACCTTAATCAAACTTGAGCGATCCATTTACGGTGTGTATGGATCGACATCAAAACCCCAAACGCTGACAGTAGGGTCACGAGCGAAGTTCCGCCGTAGCTAATGAAGGGCAGTGGCACGCCCACCACTGGCAGCAGGCCACTGACCATACCGATGTTGACGAAAACGTAAACAAAAAACGTCATGGTCAACGCCCCGGCCAGCAATTTGCCGAACAGTGTCTGCGCTTGCGCAGTGATGACCAGCCCGCGACCGATCAGCAACATATAGATGATCAGCAGCGCACAGATGCCCACCAGTCCGAACTCCTCGCCCAGCACGGCAATGATGAAGTCGGTGTGGCTTTCCGGCAGAAAGTCCAGGTGCGACTGGGTGCCCAGCAACCAGCCCTTGCCGAATACGCCGCCGGAGCCGATGGCCGCCTTGGACTGGATGATGTTCCAGCCGGTGCCCAGCGGATCGCTTTCCGGGTCGAGAAACGTCAGTACGCGCTGTTTCTGGTAGTCGTGCATGAAGAAGAACCACATGGCCACCGCCGCAGGTACGGCGGCCGCCAGCACACTGAGAATCCAGCGCCAGCGCAGGCCCGCCATGAACAGCACAAAGGCGCCGGACGCCAGAATCAGCAGGGATGTGCCGAGGTCGGGCTGGCGCACGATCAGAATGAACGGCACACCAATAAGCGCCAGACTGACCCCGACATGCTTGAGGTGCGGCGGCAGCGTGCGTTTGGACAGATACCAGGCAATGGTCGCCGGCATGATGATCTTGAGAAACTCCGAGGGCTGAAAGCGGATCACGCCGGGAATATTGATCCAGCGGGTCGCGCCCATCGCGTTATGGCCCATCACGTCAACGACCACCAGCAACAGCACGCCGACCACATAAAGCACCGGCACCCAGCGCGCCATGAAACGGGGCTCCAGTTGGGCAATCACCACCATCGCTACCAGACCGATGCCGAACGAACTGGCCTGTTTGATCAGCAGGTCCCAGTTCTTGCCGCTGGCCGAATACAGGACGAACAGGCTGCCCGCCGCCAGGGTCAGCAACAGGATCAGCAACGGGCCATCGATATGGATACGCTGCAGAATCGTGGCGCGGCGGCGCATCACGTCTTCGCTGGACAGGATGCGGTCGAAATTACTCTTCACGGGCCGCAGCCTCCAGATACAGGGAACCAGCGTACTCAGGCTTGAGATGGCCGTTTTCGTCGAGCAGCCAGGCGTCCAGGACCTGACGAACTACCGGTGCAGCCACGCCGGAGCCGGACTCGCCGTTCTCGACCATGACTGCCACAACGATTTTCGGATTGTCGGCCGGCGCAAAACCAACGAACAAAGCGTGGTCGCGGTGACGTTCCTGCACCTTGGTGCGGTCGTATTTCTCGCCTTGCTTGATGGCAACGACTTGCGCCGTACCGCTCTTGCCGGCAATCCGGTATTGCGCACCGATGGCAGCCTTGCGCGCCGTACCGCGCGCGCCGTGCATCACTTCCTGCATGCCGTGGTTGACCCGCCCCCAGTTGGCCGGATCACGCAGCACGATGTTCGGCATCGGGTTTTCGTCCACAGGCGCCTTGCCCTCGATGGTTCTGGCCAGATGCGGACGGTTCCAGACACCCTTGTTGGCCACCAGCGCGGTCGCCTGGGCCAGTTGCAACGGAGTCGCCTGCATGTAGCCCTGACCGATCCCGAGAATCAGCGTTTCGCCCGGGAACCAAGCCTGACGGCGCGTGGCGCGTTTCCATTCACGGGACGGCATCAGGCCGGGAGATTCTTCGAACATGTCCAGCGACACCTTCTGCCCGATGCCAAACTTGTTCATGTAAGTGGCAAGCCGATCAATGCCCACTTTGTGTGCCAAATCGTAGAAGTACGTGTCATTTGAACGCATGATCGCCGTATCCAGATCCACCCAGCCGTCGCCGGTACGGTTCCAGTTGCGGTACTTGTGATCGTAATTGGGCAGTTGGTAATACCCAGGATCGAAGACCCGCGAGCCAGGCGTCACAGCGCCAGAGTCCAGCCCGGCAATCGCCACGGCAGGCTTGATGGTCGAACCGGGCGGGTAAAGGCCGCGCAAAATGCGGTTGAACAGCGGCCGGTCGATGGAGTCGCGCAGCTCTGCGTAGGCCTTGAAGCTGATACCGGTCACGAACAGGTTCGGATCGAAGCTGGGCGCACTGACCATCGCCAGCACTTCGCCGGTGGACGGGTCCAGCGCCACCACCGCGCCACGACGCCCGCCCAGTGCCGCTTCGGCGGCTTCCTGAAGATTGATGTCCAGGCTCAGGACGATGTCCTTGCCGGGGATCGGGTCAGTGCGTTTAAGCACGCGCAGCACGCGGCCACGAGCGTTGGTTTCGACCTCTTCGTAGCCGACCTGACCATGCAGTTCGGCTTCGTAGAAGCGCTCGATGCCGGTCTTGCCGATATGGTGCGTGCCGCTGTAATTGATCGGGTCGAGGCTCTTGAGCTCTTTTTCGTTGATCCGCCCCATGTAGCCCACCGAGTGCGCAAAATGCGGCCCCTGCGGGTAGTGGCGTACCAGTTGCGCCACCACTTCGACGCCCGGCAGGCGGAACTGGTTGACGGCGATCAGGGCGATTTGCTCTTCGCTCAGCTCGAACAGGATCGGCACCGGCTCGAACGGCCGACGCCCCTGCTTCATGCGTTTTTCGAAAATGATCCGGTCGTCAGGGGTGAGCTGCAGGATCTCGACGATGGTGTCGAGCACGCTGGACCATTCGCCGGAACGCTCGCGGGTCATGCTGAGGCTGAAGCTGGGCCGGTTATCCGCCACCACAACGCCGTTGCGGTCGTAGATCAGGCCACGGCTGGGCGGAATGGGCTGAACGTGAACGCGATTGTTCTCCGACAGCGTGGAGTGATAGTCGTACTGGATGACCTGCAGGTAATACAGACGGGCAATCAGTACGCACACCAGCAACACGACCGCCACAGCACCGAACACGACCCTGCCGCGCACCAGACGTGCGTCTTTTTCGTGGTCTTTTAGGCGGATCGGTTGAGACATTTAGGCCGTGTTCACAATAAAGACGATGCTACTTGTGATAAGGGTGCCCGGACAGAACTGTCCAGGCGCGATACATCTGCTCGCCGATCAGAATGCGTACCAGCGGGTGCGGCAAGGTCAGCGGCGACAGCGACCAGCGCTGCTCACTGCGGGCACAGACCTCCGGTGCCAGCCCTTCGGGACCGCCTACCATCAGGTTGACCGTGCGCGCATCAAGGCGCCAGCGATCGAGTTCGACCGCCAACTGCTCAGTGCTCCACGGTTTGCCCTGCACTTCCAGCGTGACAATCCGCTCACCCGGCTGCACTTTGGCCAGCATCGCTTCGCCTTCCTGACGGATAAAGCGCGCGACATCGGCGTTCTTGCCACGGGTATTGAGCGGGATTTCCACCAGTTCAAGCGCAAGCTCGGAAGGCATCCGCTTGGCGTACTCGTGCCAACCTTCTTTCACCCACTTGGGCATGCGTGAACCCACAGCGATCAGACGCAAACGCACATCAAAGCCTTATTCGTTGCCTGGCGTGTGGTGCGCAGCGCTAGGTGCGCGGCTTTGCTCCGCGCCCAGCCACAAACGTTCCAGATCGTACATCTGGCGTGTAGCGGCCATCATCACATGAACGATCACATCGCCCAGATCCAGCAGTACCCACTCGCTATCACCCTTGCCTTCTTCGCTCAGGGATTTCAGGCCGGCAGCCTTAACCTTGTCGCGAACATTATCGACCAGTGCGTTCAGCTGGCGGGTGGAAGTACCGGTGCAGATCAGCATGTAATCTGCAATGCTGGTCTTGTCACGCACGTCGATGGTCAGGATATCGCTACCTTTGACTTCTTCGAGGGCAGCAATTGCGATCTTGATGACTTCTTCACTGCTCATTTTTTGCTTTGTCATATAAAACTCATTCAGCTCGTATGTGTGGGACCGCGCAAACGCTTATCGATAAAAGCAGTTTCAGGGCGACCCATCAGTGTTCGGCGCACGGTAAAGCCCGTGCACATCGATATAGGCCAGTACCGCGTCTGGCACCAGAAAACGTACCGACTTACCGCTGGCCAGCAGTTGACGGATCTGGGTGGCAGACACCGATAAAGGCGTCTGCCAGACGAATGTAATCTGTCCACCCGGCCCTTTCAGGGCCTTTGGGTCGCTGACCGCGCGTGCCGCCAGCAGGTTGCGCATGGCATCCGGCGACTCGCTGTCTGCGTCCGGGCGTTGCAGCACCACAATATGGCAGTGCTCCAGCAGTTCTT
This sequence comes from Pseudomonas avellanae BPIC 631, assembly GCF_000444135.1. GTDB lineage: Bacteria > Pseudomonadota > Gammaproteobacteria > Pseudomonadales > Pseudomonadaceae > Aquipseudomonas > Aquipseudomonas avellanae. Next base: position 9,465 of record NZ_ATDK01000069.1, on the reverse strand, counting down.
CCCACCGATGCCAGGTTGGCAGCCCGCAAAAGGCATCCCAACCCAGCAACAGAAACAACTGGTCCCGAGGCGCCAGTTCGGCGCGCATCGATTCCAGTGTGTCGAGGGTGTACGACGGTTTGTCCCGTTTCAGTTCACGGTCATCCACCGTCAAGGGCGACACGCCTGCAACCGCACTCCTGACCATCGCCAGACGGTCCTGGGCCGTCACACTCGGCATGTCACGATGCGGGGGCCTGGCGCTGGGCGTCAGGCGCAACTCATCGAGTTCCAGCAGTTCGGCCACTTCAAGCGCACCGCGCAAGTGGCCGATATGAACCGGGTCGAACGTGCCCCCAAGCATGCCAATACGTCTGGGCAGCGTGGTCATGGGGTTGTTCAAGTCAGGCGTGTCCGCGCAATTGGCCATCACCGATCACGATGTACTTCTCGCAGGTCAGCCCTTCCAGCCCGACGGGACCACGGGCGTGCAGCTTATCAGTAGAAATGCCGATCTCGGCACCCAATCCGTATTCGAAGCCGTCAGCGAAGCTCGTCGGGGCATTGACCATGACCGAACTGGAATCGACCTCGGCCATGAACCGGCGAATCTGGCTCTGGTGATCGGACACGATGGCATCGCTGTGATGCGAGCCGTAATGATTGATGTGCTCGATGGCTTCGTCCAGCCCGGACACGACACGAATGGAGAGGATCGCCGCCAGGTACTCGGTGTGCCAGTCGTCTTCGGTGGCCGGGATAACGTCGATCAGCTCGCGGGTGCGCTCACAACCGCGCAACTCGACGCCCTTCTCGCGAAACTGCGCCGCCATTGCCAGCAGAAAATCGGCCGCGATGGCCTGATCGACCAGCAGGGTTTCCATCGCACCACAGATACCGTAACGGTACGTCTTGGCGTTGAAGGCAATCTTTTGCGCCTTGGGCAGATCGGCATGGGCACTGACGTAAACGTGGCAGATGCCATCCAGATGCTTGATAACCGGCACACGGGCGTCACGGCTGACCCGCTCGATCAGGCCCTTGCCGCCACGCGGAACGATGACGTCCACGTATTCGGGCATGGTGATCAGCGCGCCAACTGCTGCACGGTCGGTGGTCTCGACCACCTGCACCACCGCAGCGGGCAGACCTGCTTCGGCCAGACCGCGCTCGATGCAGGCGGCGATCGCGCGATTGGAATGAATGGCTTCGGAGCCGCCGCGCAGAATGGTCGCATTGCCGGACTTCAGGCACAGGCTGGCGGCATCGATGGTTACATTCGGACGTGACTCGTAGATGATTCCCACAACACCCAGCGGTACACGCATTTTGCCGACCTGAATACCCGATGGTCGATAACTCATGTCGCGGATGGCACCGACCGGGTCTGCCAGCGCTGCAACCTGACGCAACCCGACGATCATGCTGTCGATGCGTGCGGGGGTCAGGGCCAGTCGTTCCAGCATTGCCGGCTCAAGGCCGTTGGCCTGACCGTTGGCCAGGTCCAGTGCATTGGCGGCAGACAACTCGTCGCGGGCTTCGTCGAGAGCGGCGGCAGTGGCCTGCAGGGCGCGGTTCTTCTGCGCGGTGCTGGCACGACCAATCACTCGCGAGGCTTCACGGGCGGCGCGACCCAGGCGGGTCATGTAGTCAAGAACGGACTCAGTCATGGTCTCAGAGGTCTTGGCGGAGAGGAAAGCGGCCGATTATAGCTGTCGTGGGGCACGAACGACAGCGCAGACAGGCGGATGGTCGATATCAGTGCGCAGATTTATTGCGCAGACCGATGCCCATCCCCCTCAGCCCTCATCGTTATACACAAGTCCGCTTTTGATTCTGGCCGAAGGCCGTAGGAGCGGACTTGTCCGCGAAAGGGCCGTGACATCCGCAGGAGATGTATCGCCCGAAATAAAGCTTTCGCGAACAAGTTCGCTCCACGCCCGGCGGGCAGAAGCCTGAACGCCCCCATTTTCCGGGCTCCTCAGGACTTGTGTATCACGATGAGCGCTCAGCCTGCGCGCCCTCTCGACCAGCGTCGCAGGGAGACGCACGCACAAAGCGCTCGCACGGGTTAACCGCTTTGTCATGCCTCAGTCACGTTCAGAAACAACAAAGCCCTTAATCCAGACACATTCAGCTGCAATTAAAGTTGCGCTTGTTATTATCGGGCACCTTCTCAACGTAACCGTCTGACTATGCCTGCGGCCCTTCAAGATCATTTCTTTCAGCGTGATGCCCAAGTGCTCGCCCGCGACCTGCTGGGCAAGGTCATCCGCCACAAAGTGGGTGAACGGTGGCTGGCCGCCCGCATCATCGAAACCGAAGCGTATTACTGCGCCGAAAAAGGCAGCCATGCCTCGCTGGGCTACACGGAAAAGCGCAAGGCGCTGTTCCTCGACGGCGGGCACATCTATATGTACTACGCGCGTGGCGGCGATTCGCTGAATTTCAGCGCCGAGGGGCCGGGCAACGCGGTGCTGATCAAATCGGCGTTTCCGTGGACCGACGCCACCAGCGATGAAAATGCGTTGGCGCAGATGCAACTGAACAACCCCGATGCCAGTGGCGCAATTCGCCCGCCGCAGCGGCTTTGTGCCGGCCAGACGCTGCTGTGCAAGGCACTTGGCCTGAAAGTGCCCGCATGGGACGCCAAGCGCTTCGATCCGCAACGGCTGCTGGTCGAAGACGTCGGCCAGACGCCCGAGCGCGTTATCCAGACCACCCGGCTGGGCATACCCAGCGGCCGCGACGAACACCTCATGTATCGCTTTGTGGACGCCGGCTACGCGCGCTTCTGCACACGGAACCCTCTCAGGCGCGGTCAGGTCGAAGGCCGCGACTACTTATTTCTCGATCAAGGAAACTGACCCATGGGCGACCTGCTCAATGGCATGACCGGCTGGCTGACGGCGAACCCTTCCTGGGTGGCTGTCGCGATCTTTTTAGTCGCCTTCACCGAATGCGTCGCGATTGTCGGGATCGTTGTGCCGGGCACGGTGATCATGTTCGCCATTGCCGCTCTGGCGGGCAGCGGCATTCTGCCGTTGAGCGAAGTGCTGTTACTGGGCTTTCTGGGTGGGCTGCTGGGGGACGCAGTGTCTTATTTCATCGGCAGGCGCTTCCATCAGAATATCCGCCAGCTGCCAGGCCTGCGCACGCACCCGGAATGGATGGCCGGCGCCGAGAGCTATTTCCATCGCTATGGCATTGCCAGCCTGCTGGTGGGGCGCTTCATCGGCCCGTTGCGACCAATGCTACCGATGATTGCCGGCATGTGCGACATGCCGCTGCCGCGCTTTATCGCCGTCAGCGTGCTCGCCGCCGCTGGCTGGTCGATTGCCTACCTGATGCCGGGCTGGGCAGCGGGCGCAGCCATTCGCCTGCCGTTGCCGGAGGGCTTCTGGCCAGAGGCGGCAGTGGTCGGCACCGGGCTGGCGGTGCTGTTCGGGCTGAGCATTCAAAGCAGCGTGCGCCAGAAACGCTACGCAACCAAGCTGATTTCCGTGCTCAGCCTGACGCTGGTCGCCGCGCTGTTCATCGGCTGGCCTTACCTGGCTGACTTCGACAACGGCCTGATGACGCTGATCCAGGAACACCGCAGCGAAGCAGCGCAGAACATCGTGCTGTTTGTCACCAGCATTGGCGACTTCAAGGCCCAGTTGCTCGCGGCCTCCCTGCTGATCATCGTCCTGGCGGTTGCCAAACAGTGGCGCCACGCGACCTTCGCCCTGGCTGCCACGCTGGGCACCGCTGTCGCCAACGGCCTTCTGAAAACCTTCTTCGCCCGCGCCCGCCCGGACGTGCTGGTCGACCCCTTGACCACCTACAGCATGCCCAGCGGGCACAGCTCCGCAGCCTTTGCGCTGTTCATGACGCTTGCCGTGCTGGCCGGGCGTGGCCAGCCGGTGCGCCTGCGCCTGAGCTGGATGTTGCTGTGTGGCATTCCGGCCCTGGCGATTGCCTTGTCGAGGGTTTACCTGGGTGTCCACTGGCCAACCGACGTGCTGGCCGGGATGCTGCTGGCGTTCTGCGTCTGCGCCGCCAGCCTGGCGTTCATTCAGCGCAAGGAATCCCTGCCAGCCATGTCGGTGCGTGTCTGGTGGCTGATCGTCCCGGCGATGACCGCGCTGCTCGGTATCTTTGCGGTGCGCGCCCTGTCGCATGCAGTGCTGCGCTATCAGTACTGATCAGCACATCTGATCGCACCCGCTCAAACGGGTGCGACACTTCGCAAATCTGGCACCTTGCCATTGCTCTTTCGACGCGTTGACTACACTGCCTTTTAACAGGTGAGTGAGCGACGGCGTTGTCGAAGGAGTGCTGATGTCCGCCCTGAATCGTTACACGGCAACGCCCGCTCGGCAGCGCGGCGCAATCGGCCTGATCGCGGCGCTGACGCTGGGGCTGGCGCTGCTGTGTGCGCTGGTCGTGGTCGACAGTGGCAGGCTGTATCTTGAGAAACGCTCGCTGCAGCGTATTGCGGATATCGCCGCGCTGGAGGCTGCAGGACGCAAAGGAGCGTGCAGCGGTGCGGCCAGCGCGCCCGACTTTGCCAACCAGAGTGCAATCCGTAACGGCTTTACCCCGAACACCGATGGCCGAACCCTGGTGACTCGTTGCGGGACGCTCACGGTGGGCGCATTGAGCCAGCGCGTGTTCGTCGCCGATTCCACCCAGGCGCTGGCCATCCAGGTGGTCGCCTCTCATCCGGTGCCGCGCAGCATTGCCGCAGGCATTGGTGCTGCGTTCGACAAATCACCCTCGCCTACCAACGTCACGCTCAGCGCCACAGCCGTTGCCGCCAGCGCCGCACCTCTGGCGGCACTGACCATCCGCAGTGCAACCGTGACGGTGGACAGCACCCGGGCCGCCATTCTGAACCCGGTCATTGGCAGCCTGCTCGGCGGGTCACTCAACCTCAGCGTTGCGAACTGGCAGGGCCTCGCCAGCACTGACCTCAGCCTGCTCAGCTACCTGAACCGGCTCAAGACCGACCTCAACCTGACAGCGGTCGGCTACAGCGATGTGCTCAACACCTCGGTTTCGGTCAGTCAGTTGATTCAGAGTGCCATCAATGTGCTCGACCCCGGCGCGGCGCTAGGCGGCACGGCAACCATTGCAGGCTTGCAGGCGCTAAAGGTCGCAGCAGGCTCGACGACCGTGTTGCTGGGCGACCTGCTGTCGATACAGGGCAGTTCGGACATCGCCGCACTGAACACCAATCTGTGCCTGCTCGACCTGGTTCAGGGCCTCGCACAGTTGGCCAATGACAAGACCGGCATCTCCACGGCTGCGCAAATCAACGTAGGCACCCTGGCGCAGGTCACGACGCGCATTCAGGTCGTCGAGCCACCTCAGTTGTCGGCCATCGGTGACCCGAGCGAGATCGACCCGCTCAACCCCAAAACCGGTGCCAACCGGATCTACGTGCGCACGGCACAGATGCGCGCGCTGGTGTCGATCAACCTGCCGGTGCTGGGCACTATCACATCATTGGCCAATACCGCAGGCTCGGTGGTCGGCAGCCTGACGCCGATCCTCAATAATGCATTGAGTCTGAATATTGCCGGCCTGGTGACGTCGGCTACCTGCGCCGTAGGGCTGAACAGCTGCCTGATCACTGATTTCAAGTTTCTGACCTCCGGCACATCCACCAGCGCCGGCCCCCGAATCGACCTGAGCCTGTCGCTGGCCAGCGCCGACACCTATGTCACCGGCTTCACCTGCACCAGCAATACCAATAAAACCCTCAGCGTCAAAACCGATGCGGCACTGCTCAGCGCCAAGGTCGGCTTGATCAATGACGGTTTTCCAGCCAGCACGGATGCCACGGCGATAACCACCACACCGCTTCCCGTACTTGATATCGGTACCATGACCTGTCAGAAAATATTGGGATTGCTGGGCAACTGCACCGCCCGCACCCTATTCGGCGGCGGCGGCATCGGCCTCACTTTCGACACGGTCAGCCAGTCACCAGTGGGCAGCTCGACGGTCGTCAGTACAACCTTCAGCTCGCCCAACCTGCCTGAAATCAACAGCGCGCCATACTTTCTGACCGGCGTTGCAGACACAAAGCCCAGTACTCTGCTCAACGGCACGGTTTCCAGCGTGAAGGTGAATGTCTACAAACCCGCGACCAGCAACGTGTTGGGCAATGTCATCACTGGAACGGCAGCAACACTGAACAGCCTGACGATTGCACTCGACGCCATCGTCGAAAATACGCTCACAAACTTGCTATCATCGGTCGTGGACCCGCTGTTCGAGTCGCTCGGCCTGAACCTGGGAGCCGTGGATGTCGGTGCCAACCTGAGCTGCAACATCGGTCAGGCAATGCTGATCATCTAGCCTTCGTTGAAAATCGGCAGCTCGATGCGAAAGCGTGCGCCCTCGCCCACGTTGCTGACACTGATCTGGCCGCCCATCTGATCGACGATGCCGTAACTGACCGACAGGCCCAGCCCGGTGCCGACTCCAACGGGCTTGGTGGTGAAAAACGGCTCGAAAATGCGCTCCAGCAAACGTGGGTCAATACCGCCGCCGTTGTCCTGAACCACCAGCCGGATAATATTTTCATCCCGCTCGGCTTCGACACTGATCCACGGCTCGAACTCACGGTCTTTTTCACGCCGCGACAGCAAGGCATCCCGGGCATTGACCATCAGGTTGATCAGCACTTGCTCCAGCTGATCGACATGCCCACGCACCCGCACCGCCTCAATCATGCTCCCGACGCGAAGCTGCACGCCCTTGCCTTTCATGCCCTCGGCCAGCATCGAAAGAGTGCCCTCAACGGCCTGAGCCGGATCGAACAGCTGCTCTTCGACCTCGGAACGCCGACCGAACACCCGCATGTGGTCAACCACACGGGCAGCGCGTTGCACCTGCGTGTCGATACGAGTGAGTTTTTCAGTGAGGTAGTCGATATCCACATCGCCCCTGCTCAGGCGCTTCAAGACGTTGACCACCGCCATGCGCATGACGTTGAGCGGCTGATTGATCTCGTGAGCCAGGCCGGTGGACATTTCGCCGAGCGTGGCCATCTTGGCGCTCTGATTCAACTGCATCATCGAGCGGCGCACGTCGGTGTTGTCGCGGCCCACGGCCTGCACCTCGACCAGCGTGCCGTGCTCATCGAAAATGCCCCGGTCGGCCCACACCCAACAGGCGTATTCACGGCCGGGCAACTCGATGCAGATTTCTTCGGTGCTCAACGGCGCCTCAGGCGTCAGCAGGCCGATGCGCCGAATGAACGCTTCGCGCTGCTCATCCGAGAGCCAGTCGCCGAGATTGATCCCGGTCAGTTGCTCCGGGGTGCATTCCATGTAGTTGGCCAGCGGCCGGTTGCCAAAACTGAGCACCAGATCAGGCGAATAGCGACAGATCATCGCTGGAGAGTCTTCAACCAGAATGCGATAGCGCTCTTCGCTCTGGCGCACTTGCTCGGCCGCCAGTGTGGCTTCGGTAACGTCCAGCCATAAACCGACTGCCTCCACTGGCATGCCGAGGTCATCGCGCAACAGCCGGGCCTCGTCCAGTAGCCAGTGATAGTTGCCGCCCTTGTCGCGCAACCGGTATCGCCGACTGACCACGCCTTCACGCAGCAACTGCCGGTTGCGCTCGAACCAGATGTCGCGGTCTTCGGGGTGGATGTATTCCGCCAGTTGCCCCTCAATGCAGTCGGCCAGCGTCCAGCCCAGCAAAGGCGTGAGGCTGTCACTGAAAAAAGTCGGCTCCAGGTTGCCTTGATCGTAACGCTGCACGTAGATCACCGCCGGCGAGCTGGCAATCAGGTTATCCAGCCGGGCGTGGGCGGCAGCCGCCTCGGTTTCCTGGTTTTTGATATCGCTGACGTCGAGCATGAAACCCAGCACGCGCTTCACCTGCCCGCTGATCAGCGCCTGGCCCTGAATACGAAACCAGAGGGTTTCCTGCGCGGGGTCATTCTGCACAAGGCGCACGCAGAGCAGCAATGGCGTGCCTTTGTCACGCAACTGGGCGAGACGGCTGGACAGCTCCTGGCGGTCCGCCGGATGAATCATTGCCAGCCAGTCCTGACGAGACAGGCTCTCGACCCTGTCGGCCAGGCGCAGACTGCGCGCCAGTTGCGGAGCCAGCAGGATCTCGTCGCTGGCGGGCATCAGCTCCCACCACCCGGTGCCGAGCAGCCCTTGAAGCACGGCCAGCCGCTCGACATGGTGACGGTTGTGCTGCTCGGACAAGCGAAACAGCACCGGACCTGCCAGTGCCGAACAGAGGTTCAGCCACTCACGCTCACCGAGGTCGGGTGTCTGCTGTCGCGGGTCATAGAAGCCGAACATCAGCCAGGCTTTGGGAACGTTGTCACGACTGTGCGGGATCAGAAAACCATCCGCGTTGGCGAACACACTCTGCAACGGCCCTTGATCGACGCCGCTGCCAAACCTCAACTGATGGGTGACATTGGCATCGAAACTGTCCAGCGCCGTACCCAGTCGCTGTCCGACCTGCCACAACTCCGGTGCCGTATGCGCACTGTACTGGCAGTAAACACGCCAGCCGACGCCGCTGACCTCCGGCAACACCAGCGCCACACAAGGAATGCGCCACAGCTGCGCCAGCTCTTCCAGCTGTTCGGCCACCACCGCCGTCAACCGTTCCACGTTGCACACACGCACACGCTCGGCCATCTGCCCGGCGAACCGCAAGCACTGCTGGCGACTGCGAGCGGCGCTGGCCTCTTCCATCAGGTCGCTGATATCCAGCAGTTGCAGCAGCCAGCCCTTGCCGTGCGCCTGCACCCAGCCGCGGGCGTGCAAGGTGTGCGCGTCGGCACTCTTGAAGTCCAGATCAAGCATGTGCCCGATCCAGTCATGTGGCACACCCTCAACAACCAGCGCGCTGTTGGGCAGCAGCAGGTTCATCAGGCGCAGGGCAGCAAACATCGGCGCAGCCATGCCCAGTCGCGCAAGCAATTGCGGGCTGATGCTCTGTATCCGCCCTTCTTCATCGAGCAGCAGATAAAGGTCGACCCCAATCGGATCGAGCTCGTTGGACACAGGTAAGGTCTGCGGCGAAGGCGGCGCTTCACCGCGTCCCAGCCACCGGCTCAGGCGATTCTTTTCATGGGACAAGTTGCAGGCTCGCTTGGGCAGTCAGGTTGGTCGGCAAACGCGGGATCTCACCAATGCCGGGCAGGGTCAGCAGAGGCAATACCTGGGTCAGTCGGGTCTTGGGATACTGGATGGTGACAGTCAGCACACCTGCCGTGTAAGTCACACTGGTATAACTTGCACTGAAACCCAACGCAGGCGGCATCCATGACAACTGGCTCATGACGACACTCTGCGCCTGACGGGTCAACAGAGTGTTGTAGTTCGTAACCGTTGGGCTAAGAGCGACACTTCGACGCACTGCTTCACTGGCCGCCGCATTGAATGACTGGGCGGTTTCAGAGGCTGAGTGCAACACCCGGCTATTGAGTTAGGGATGGACTCTCATGAT
>NZ_ATDK01000068.1 GCF_000444135.1 Pseudomonas avellanae BPIC 631 | reverse complement strand
GATGTTCGGGTCGGGCTGGCCGCCGAGCGCAGTCTGGAGATGATCGTGGGCATGCTGGCGATCCTCAAGGCCGGGGGCGCTTACGTGCCGCTGGACCCGGATTATCCGCAGGATCGCTTGAGCTTTCTGATGCAGGACAGCGGTATCGAATGGTTGCTGACCCAGGCGCAGTTGCTGGGCCAGTTGCCGATTCCTGCACACGTTCAGACGCTGGATCTGGCGGATGCGCTGGACGGTTACAGCACCGAAAACCCGATCAACCAGACCACGCCGGACAACCTGGCCTACGTGATCTACACCTCGGGCTCGACCGGCAAACCCAAAGGCACCTTGCTCGCTCATCACAACCTGATGCGCCTGTTTGCGGCTACGGACGACTGGTTCAAGTTCAACGAAAAAGACGTCTGGACGCTGTTCCACTCCTTCTCCTTCGACTTCTCGGTCTGGGAGATTTTCGGCGCGCTGCTGCACGGCGGCCGACTGGTAATCGTGCCTCGCGAAGTGACCCGTTCGCCGGAAGACTTCCATGCGCTGCTGGTTGAACAGCAGGTCACGGTGCTCAACCAGACGCCGTCGGCGTTCAAGCAGTTGATGCGTGTGGCCTGCGATTCCACTTCGGCGTTACCGTTGCAAAAAGTCATCTTCGGCGGCGAAGCGCTGGACGTCGCCAGCCTCAAACCCTGGTTCGCACGCTTCGGCGAGCAAACGCCGCAACTGATCAACATGTACGGCATCACCGAAACCACCGTGCATGTGACTTACAGGCCAATCATCCTCGCCGATACACACAATCCGGCCAGCCCGATTGGCGAGGCAATCCCGGACCTGTCGTGGTACGTACTGGACGCCGATTTCAGCCCGGTCGCTCAGGGTTGCAGTGGCGAGTTGCACATCGGCCATGCCGGTCTGGCGCGGGGTTATCACAATCGTGCGGCGTTGACTGCCGAGCGCTTTGTGCCGGACCCGTTCTCCAACGACGGCGGTCGCCTGTACCGCACCGGGGATCTGGCCCGCTATAAAACCGCAGGAACCATCGAATACGCGGGGCGTATCGACCATCAAGTGAAAATCCGCGGTTTCCGCATTGAGCTGGGCGAAATTGAAGCGCGGCTGCAAGCGCACCCGGCCGTGCGCGAAGTGATCGTGCTGGCGCTGGAAGGTCAACTGGCGGCGTATCTGCTGCCGACTCAGCCTGATCAGGATCAACAAGCTCTACGTGAAACCCTGAAAGCCGAGCTCCGGGCGCATCTGCCGGATTACATGGTGCCCACGCACTTCATCATCCTCGACAAGCTGCCCCTGACCGCCAACGGCAAGCTGGACCGCAAAGCGCTGCCTGCGCCGGATGCCAGCCAGCTTCAAGCGGCCTATGTCGCGCCGCAAGGTGAATTGGAGCAGCAACTGGCGGCGATCTGGGCCGATGTGCTGAAAATCGAGCAAGTCGGTCGCAGCGACAATTTCTTTGAACTCGGTGGCCATTCGTTGCTGGCCACGCAGGTGATCTCGCGTATTCGTCAGCAACTGGACGTCGAGCTGTCGTTGCGCGACCTGTTTGAAGCGCGCGATCTGGCAGCCTTTGCCCACGCGGCGGGCGCAGGGCAGGGCAATGACGCCCCGCGCTTCATCAAGGCTGATCGCAATCAACCGCTGGGCCTGTCTTACGCGCAACAGCGTCAATGGTTTCTCTGGCAGCTCGACCCTGAAAGCACCGCTTACACGATCCCTGCAGCCCTGCGCCTGAGCGGCTCGCTGGACATTGCCGCGCTGGAACACAGTTTCAGCGCATTGATTGCCCGCCACGAAACCCTGCGCACCACCTTCCGCCAGCAGGGCGAACAGGCGGTGCAGATTATCCATGCGCCGCGTGCCTTGACCCTGACCGTCGAGCCCGTGCCCGCCGGGCAGACCCTTGAAGCCTGCGTGGAGCAGGAAATGCAGCGGCCGTTCGATCTGGAGCAGGGGCCGCTGTTGCGGGTTCGTCTGTTGAACCTGGCCGCCGATGAACATGTGCTGATCCTGACCCAGCACCACATCGTCTCCGATGGCTGGTCGATGCCGATCATGGTCGATGAACTGGTACGCCTGTACGAAGGCTACAGCCAGGGCCGCGAAGTGCTGCTCGCTGAATTGGACATGCAATACGCCGACTACGCGCTGTGGCAACGCAGCTGGATGGACGCCGGTGAGCAGGCGCGGCAACTGGCGTATTGGAAACAGCAGTTGGGCGACCAGCAGCCGATTCTTGAGCTGCCTGCTGACCACCCGCGCCCTGTCGTGCAAAGCCATGCCGGTGCACGATTGGCGGTGGAGCTTGCGCCAGCGTTGATCGACGATTTGAAGCAGGTCGCGCGGCAACAGGGCGTGACACTGTTCATGCTGTTGCTGGCGTCGTTCCAGACCTTGCTGCACCGCCACAGCGGCCAGCCGGATATTCGCGTCGGCGTGCCGATTGCCAATCGCACCCGCGCGGAAACCGAAGGGCTGATCGGCTTCTTCGTCAACACCCAGGTGCTGCGCGCCGAATTCGACCTGCACACCACCTTCAGCGAGCTGCTGCAACAGGTCAAACACACCGCGCTGCAAGCCCAGGCGCATCAGGAGCTGCCGTTCGAGCAACTGGTCGAAGCCTTGCAGCCACAACGCAGCCTCAGCCACAGCCCGCTGTTCCAGGTGATGTTCAACCACCAGAGCCAGGCCAGCGCCGAAGTGCGCGCACTGCCCGGTTTGCAGGTTGAAGCACTGACGTCGGAGAGCTACCCGGCACAGTTCGACCTGACCCTGAACACCGCCGAACAGGACGGCGGCCTCAGCGCAGGCCTGACCTACGCCACCGCGCTGTTCGAGCGCAGCACCATCGAGCGCATGGCCGGGCACTGGCTCGCGTTGTTGCAGGCCATCTGCGCCAATGCCAGCCAGCGCATCGCTGACGTACCGATGCTTGGCGCTGCCGAACAGCAGCAGATTGTGCGTGACTGGAACGCCACGGCTGCGCAATTCCCGAGTGAACACTGCCTGCACAATCTGATCGAAGCCCAGGTACT
>NZ_ATDK01000067.1 GCF_000444135.1 Pseudomonas avellanae BPIC 631 | reverse complement strand
AAGGGAGAAGATATTTTGAACAAAATACAGCGAGCCCGCGCGGCAATGAGCACGCAGGCATGAGAGAAGTTAATTTTGAGACGGCACACTAGTTGCCACTTTACTGACCTGCCTGACCACTTTCGCGGTTTCAGCCGCCAACAAGGAAAACCCTCTGCCCGAAACGTCGAGCGAGCGCCGTGTGGAGGTTGATACGCAGCGCGAGCAGATTACCGGGGCCGATCTTGCCGCCAGCAAGAGACCCGATGGAGCGCAGACGATTGTGGATGCTCCGATCGACACCGCCGACGCACCTGCCAGCAATGAAAAGCCCTGAGCGGGTCGTTGACGCACCGCATTTCACCCAAGGCATTATTCAAGGAATAACCCCGTGTCCATGATCAAACAAGGCTTAGGCTTGAGCGTACTTGCGCTCAGTGTGGCCCAGGCGAGCACAGTGCTCGCTGTGACTCCAATGACCGGCAATGAAGTCGAGGCGCGCGTAGGCGCCATGCTAGACAACATGACTCAGTCAGAAAAGATCAACTTTTCGCGCGTCGACGACGGGCGAATGATCCCCAAGCTGGATAAATTCAACCTGCAGGGCACGGTCGCCTACGACTCGGCGATGGGTGTACTGGTCGGCGGCAAGACGTTCGGCGCGCAGTACCCTTCCCCGTCTGCCCTTGCAGCAACCTGGAGCATCAACCGGGCCAAGGAATTCGGCCTGGCCATTGGTTATGAAACCCGCATCGCGGGTGGCCAGCAAATGCTTTCACCGGCCATCAACCTGTACCGGACGCCGTTCAACGGGCGGTCAGCCGAGTACATGAGTGGTGAGGATCCGTTCCTCGGCGCGGTCCTGGCGCCGGCAGTAACCAACGGCATTCAGGTGCAAGGCGTGCAGGCTGCGGCCAAGCATTACCTGATGAACGAGCAGGAAGCGAATCGGCATTATCTGGATGTGAAGATCGACGAACGCGCGATGCAGGAGCTGTACCTGCCCGGCTTCGAATCGCTGGTCAAGAACGCCAATGTTGCTTCGGTCATGTGCGGCTACAACAAGATCAACGGCGAGTACGCGTGTGAAAATCATCATCTCATTACCGACATCCTGAAAGGCCAATGGGGCTTCCAGGGCAACGTCATGAGCGATTTCAACTCGGTTCAGGACGCCTTCAAAGGCGCCTGGGCAGGCACCGATATCGACATGCCGAGCGGGCTCCAGTTTACCGAAGCCAAGCTGCTGCCTTATGTCTGGAACGGTCAGCTGCATCAGAACGTGATCGACGACAAGGTCCGCCGCAACCTGCGAGCGCTGGTCAGCTACGGCTTTGACAAGGGCATCAACAAGGCCCAGCCGCTCGAACATCGCGAATACGGCCAGCTGGCTGCACTGAACGTCGCGCGGGAATCGATAGTGCTTTTGCGCAATGAGCCGGTAGATGGCCAGAAACCTCTGCTGCCGCTGTCCAGAAGCGCGAAGATCGCCGTCATTGGCGACATGGCCGTACAACCGCCCTCCGCGCCTTTCGGCACAGCCTACTCAGCGCCGGCCAGTTATGTCACCGAACTGAGCGGGCTCAAGCAACTGGCGTCGAACGCATCGAATGTCGACTACCTGCCGCAGATGAGCCTGAATCCGAAGTCTTCCGTGTGGTATCAGCCAGGTGACAACAAACAGGCCATCAGCAACGCAGGCGTCAAAGCCGAGTACTACGCCAACACCACGTTATCGGGCGACCCGGTTGCAAACCGCATAGAGCCGGGTGTCAATCTGGACTGGACCACCAACACCAACGTGACCGATAACGGCTCCACTGCTGTCAGCGGCTACACGCCTGCGGCCGGTTCGTTCTCCGCCCGTTTCACCGGCAAGATCAAACCGACGATCACCGGCGCCCATGTGTTCAAGGTCCGTGCCGACGGTGCCTACAAGCTCTGGATCAATGACGAACTGGTGCTTGAAGACGAAGGTGCGCAAGTCTCGTTCGATTTGATTCCGGTCATTCCTCGCACCGTTAAAACGCCAACGCTCAAAGCCGGCACCGAGTACAACGTGCGTCTGGAATATCGCCGCCTGAGAGGCAACTTCATCCCGGTACTGGGCGGTTTGAACGGCGTGCAGATGAGCTGGGCGTCGTTGCGTCCACCGAAAAACCTGGCCGATTACGACGCTGTAGTGGTGGCCGCAGGCAGTAACTTCGAATACGAAGGCGAGTCCCTCGATCACCCGTTTGAACTGCCACAGTTTCAGTCGGAACTGATCGGTTTCATTCAGAAAGCCAACCCGAAAACCATTGTCGTGATGCATGGCGGTGGCGGGATGGACATGCAGCCGTGGGCAGACAAGGTCGCAGCCTCTTTGCACGCCTGGTTCCCGGGTCAGCAAGGTGGCCAGGCCTTGGCCGAGATTCTGTACGGCAAGGTCAACCCGTCGGGCAAGCTGCCTATCACGCTGGATAAAAAGGCGCAGGACAACCCCCAGCTACGCGTCGTATTCCAACCCCGTGCCGTACTATTTCAGCAGCGCCAACCCGCCCACTGAAATGACTTACAGCGAAGGCCTGTATCTGGGCTACCGCGGTTACGACAAGAAACACACAAAACCGCTATACCCGTTTGGTTTCGGGCTGTCCTACACCACTTACCAGTACAGCGACCTGAAGCTGTCGAGCAACGTACTGGCCCCAGGCGCTACTCTTCAGGCCAGCTTCAAGGTCACCAACACGGGCGACAAGGCCGGCTTTGAAGTTGCTCAGCTTTATGTGCAGCCCTCCAAGCCCCAGGTTGATCGCCCGGAGAAGGAGCTGAAAGGCTTTTCCAAGGTTTATCTGAAGCCGGGCGAGAGCAAGACGGTGACGATTGCGCTGGATTCGCGTTCGTTCGCTTATTACTCGGCCGATTCGGTGAGCTGGAAAGTCGACCCCGGCAAGTTCAAGATACTGGTGGGCAAGGACTCGGAAAATCTGACCCTCGACCGCACCGTGGTTGCGCTTTACCCGGAACAGCTGACCACCCGCGATTCCAATCCCCTGCCGATACCGCTGCGCAAGGCAGTCCAGGTACAGCCCGAGCAGGCTTACTAAACAGCAGTAATCCGGGCGGATGCGATCGGTGGTCGAAAGGCCATCGATCGCATCGCAGTCATGTGATGGTTGCCTGACGCCCCGTCAGATCCCGCGCCAGTCGCTCGATGAATCTGGCAAATGCCTGTTCGATCTGCACATCACCCGGCGACCGAAGCCACTGAATCTGCATGCCGTCCATCATCGCCGCTATCTCAAGGCTGATCTGCCTTACATCAACGTCTGATCGAACTTCACCGGCCTGAATCAACGCGTTCAGATGAGCTTGAAGATGACTGTGAACAATCCCGAAACGTTCGCTGAACCAACGATGCGCCGGGTGAGTGACCGACAGACTTTCCGTGTTGATGATCATCAACGCCTGACTGACCGCAGCGTCTTCGATGCTGAAACTCATGACCAATTTCAGAAAAGACATGAAGCCTTGCAGGGAACCGTCTTGATCGGCTTCCTGCAGTCTGGAGGCGACATACGTGTCCCGATTTTCAAGAACCGCCTGTAACAATGCGAGCTTGTTCGGAAAGTGGTGCAACAAACCGACTTGAGAGATGCCTGCAACCTTGGCGATGTTCGTCAATGAAGCACCGGCATATCCATCCCGGGCAAAGATGATCATGGCCGCCTGAATGATCTCGACCTTGCGCAGATCGCCTTTGGGAATTCGACGGCGCTTGACCGCCGCAGGTGCACCGCAATTGCTGGAGTTCACAGACATGGGCAGAGTACTTTTCGCATCACGGTATTCGCTCCTGCTTGCACGTTATCCGGATTGAAGCTACAGATCACAAGCAGACCAGGCGGCTGAGCCCGTGTGTCCTTAAACATGAAATCGTAGCATGCAGGCGAGTGAAAACCGGAAAATACCTGTTTTTTGCAGGCTAAAGAACCACCTGCGCATGCCGATGAATAGCGTGGTAAATCGTACCGATTCCAGCACCAGAAGACTCAGGCAGTCGGATTTGCCTCGTGCTTTAAACGCGGACGTTGAAACCCGCTCGCTCCGAATGACGCTTTCAACGCGACGATACAGTGGTGCTGACGCTGCGCTATATTGCGGTCGCCATAGAACGGCAAGCACCGATACGTTCTGATTTCATTGCATCACGCCGGTCGCGGACACTCGCCGGCCCAAAACAAGACATGACATGTGTGAGCGGGAGGCGCTCTGAAAGACCTGACACGAGAAGAACTGGAAGCGCAGATCGTGCGTTTGCGCGCAGCGCTTGAAGACGCTGGCATCGACGCCGGAGCAGACGGCGGCCGCGCCATCGAAGAAACCCGGGAGCGCTATCGACTGGCCGCGAAAGCGACCAACGACACCATCTGGGATTGGGACTTTGCGGCCAACCATGTGCTCTGGAACGACGCGCTGGAAGAGGCTTACGGCCACCCGCTGGCGACGCTGGACACCTCCGGCGACTGGTGGATTGCGCAGATCCATCCCGATGACAGGGCACGCGTCCATGATTCCATTCATGCAGTGATCGACGGCGACGGCACGGCATGGAGTGATGAATACCGCTTTCACCGCCAGGATGGCTCGTACGCCGATGTGCTTGACCGTGGGCATGTGATCCGCGACAGCGAAGGCAATGCCGTACGCATGATCGGCGCGATGCTCGACATGTCGCAGATTCGCAAGGCCGAGACCGCGCTGCGCCAGAGCGAAGAGCGCTCCAGAACCATGCTGGAAACCATCGAATCGGCGTTCGCTATCATTCAGATCAAATTCGATGCCGACGACAGCCCGATCGACTATCGCTTCCTGGAGGCCAATCCGGCGTTCGAGCGTCAGGCAGGTGTCGATCTGCGTGGCAAATGGGTCACCGAATTTGCGCCGGACCTGGAGCGCTTCTGGTTTGAAACGTATGGCCACGTTGCAAAAACCGGTGAGCCCGCCAGTTTCGAGAACTATGCCAAGGCGTTCGAGCGCTGGTTTGAAGTAAAGGCGGTTCGCGTCGGTGAGCCGGCTGATCGGCAAATCGCGGTCATGTTCAGTGACGTGACTGCCCGTCGGGATGCCGAGGAGCGTTTGCGGACCAGCGAGGCCGTCGCCCGCGAAAACGCTGAGCGAGTGCAGCTGGCCCTGGCCGCTGGCGCGATCATCGGTACCTGGCACTGGGACCTGCCGTCTGATCGCTTTACGGTCGACGAAGCCTTCGCCAGGGCTTTTGGCCTTGACCCCGCGCTGGGCCATGAGGGTTTGAGTCTGGAGCAGGTCACTGCCACCGCTCACCCCGAAGACCGGCCAGGCTTGATCGACGCGATCAACGCCGTCATCACCAGCGGGCATCTTTACGCCCATCAGTACCGGGTTCGTCGTACCGACGGCATTTACTACTGGATAGAGGCGAACGGCCGGGTTGACCGCGCCGACGATGGCACACCCTTGAGCTTTCCGGGCGTGCTGATCAACGTAGACGAACGACGCTCCATTGCCGCCGAGCGCGACCGGGCCACGGCCGCCTTGCGCACGCTCAATGACACACTTGAACAGCGCGTGGCGGCGCGCACCGCCGAGCTTATGCAGGCTGAGGAAAAGCTGCGCCAATCGCAGAAAATGGAAGCCGTCGGCCAACTGACTGGCGGTCTCGCCCATGACTTCAATAACCTGCTGGCAGGCATTTCCGGTGCCCTTGAACTGATGGGCACTCGCATCGAGCAAGGACGCTGGAGCGACGTAGACAAATACATCGTGACCGCACAGGGTGCTGCCAAACGTGCGGCGGCCCTGACACACCGGCTGCTCGCCTTCTCCCGCCGCCAGACGCTGGATCCGCAGCCAACCGATGTAAACCGGCTGATCAAAGGCATGGCCGATCTGATTCAGCGCACGGTCGGCCCCAGCATCGTGGTCGACACCGTCGGTGCCATAGGCCTCTGGCCCACGCTGGTGGACGCCAGCCAACTGGAAAACGCGCTGCTCAACCTGTGTATCAATGCCCGCGATGCCATGCCGGATGGCGGGCGCATCATGGTCGAGGCGAGCAACATGTGGATGGAGGGCGATGTGGCCAAGGCCCACGATATGCCCGATGGGCAGTATCTGTCGTTGTGCGTGACCGATACCGGCACCGGCATGACGCCGGATGTCATCGCCAAGGCATTCGACCCCTTCTTCACCACCAAACCTATCGGTCAGGGCACGGGCCTTGGTCTGTCGATGATTTACGGATTTGCCAATCAGTCAGGCGGGCGGGTGCGCATTCAATCCGAGGTCGGCAAAGGGACGGCGATCTCCCTCTATTTACCGCGTTACGACGGTGCCGCCGTCAGGGACGAACACGACACCGGCAAGACATCGGTCGAGTTCACCGAGTCCGGCGAGACGATCCTGATCGTCGACGACGAGCCGACTGTGCGCATGCTGCTCACTGACGCACTGGGCGATCTCGGCTACACCCTCATCGAGGCATCCGACAGCCTGGCCGGCCTCAAATTGCTGCGCTCCGATGTGCATATCGACCTGTTGATAACTGACGTGGGCCTGCCCGGCGGCATGAACGGGCGGCAAATGGCCGATGCCGGGCGAGAAGTTCGCCCGCACCTGAAGACCCTGTTCATCACCGGTTACGCAGAAAACGCGGCCATTGGCGATGAGCAACTCGGGCCTGGCATGAAAGTGCTGACCAAGCCGTTCGCAATCGATGTGCTGGCTTCCAGGGTTCAGGAATTGATGACCTCGTGACCCTGTTGGAGCGTTCTTGTCAGCCAGCGAGCGGCTGATGAGAACGCTCAACGACGGCTGGAATGGATCGCGCACACCTGCTCGCACCTTCAACATTGAGCGCTGCGCAAACCCGGTGCTAACATGCGCGACCGCCATGCAGGCAAGGGAATAACCGGGTCATGAGCAGTATTCGCGAGCGCAACAAAGAACTCATCCTGCGCGCGGCCAGCGAGGAATTCGCCGACAAGGGCTTCGCCGCCAGCAAGACCAGCGATATCGCCGCCAAGGCCGGTGTTCCCAAACCCAACGTCTACTACTACTTCAAATCCAAGGAAAACCTCTACCGCGAGGTGCTGGAAAGCATCATCGAGCCTATTCTGCGTGCGTCGACGCCCTTCAACCCGCAAGGTGTCCCGGCCGAAGTGCTCAGCCGCTACATCCGCTCGAAAATAGAGATTTCCCGCGACCTGCCCTTCGCATCGAAGGTGTTCGCCAGCGAGATCATGCACGGCGCCCCGCACCTTACACCGGAGCAGATCGAACAGCTCAACGGCCAGGCGCGGCACAATATCGAGTGCATTCAGGCCTGGATCGACAAGGGGATGATTGCCGCACTGGACCCTCATCATCTGATGTTCACCATCTGGGCCGCGACCCAGACCTACGCCGATTTCGACTGGCAGATTGCGACCGTCACCGGCAAGGCGAAGCTGGACGATGCCGATTACGAGGCGGCTACACAGACCATTCTCAGGCTGGTGCTCAAGGGCTGCGAGCCGGATCGCTGAACCAACGGCTGCTGAGCAACCCACTTTCCTGCAGACACAAAAAACCCGCCGAAGCGGGTGGTGTTGCAACATGACCATTCCAACGTCCTGTCAGTAGCCTCCTGGCAATGGTCGATCATCCCTGATCGCTGCGGCGTTCCTTCGCTGCAGCTGTTGAATTGGATCCTACATTGAGCGGATGTAGGTCGATAGAGCCAATCGCTTCTCTCGATGTAAGCCTTTCGCCATACCTGCTCACACCTTCCCTAAGCTGTAAAAAAATGTGACGGCAATCTCATGTTTGGTCATGATCCGCCGAGATGCTGAAAAGGCTCTGCTATCCGGCTTTGCGCCGGTCGGCCTCCAAAAAAGAAAAATAACGTTCGGGGTGAGATCATGAATATGCGCAGTTTGTCCATCAGCCGCCGCTTGTGGCTGATTCTTGTCGTTTCTGTGCTGATGCTTCTGGTGCTCGCAGCGGCTCTGCTCAGGCAGACTCATGAAGACCTGTATCGGGCAAAATCCGAAAAAACCATGCACGTGGTCCAGACAGCCAGCGGCATTCTCACGTTTTATCAAGGGCTTGAAGCAGCCGGCAGCATGACTCGCGAGGCCGCTCAGCAGCAGGCCCTGAAAGAGATCAAAGGCCTGCGTTACAGCCAGAATGACTATTTCTGGATCAACGATTTGCGCCCGGTCATGATCATGCACCCCACCAACCCCAAACTTGAAGGTCAGGATATATCGACCATCAAGGACCCGGACGGCTTTGCGGTGTTCAATGAAATGGTCGCTCTCGTCAAAAGCAAAGGCGCTGGCATGGTCAACTATCGCTGGCCAAAACCGGGTGCCAGCGAGCCGGTAAAGAAAACGTCTTATGTGCAATTGTTTCAGCCCTGGGGCTGGATTCTGGGGTCGGGCGTGTACGTGGATGACGTCGCGGCAGAGTTCAAGACTCAGCTGTGGAACGCCGGGCTGTTCATCGCCGGGATCGTGCTCGTCATGGTGCTGCTGCTGGTGTTGATCGTGCGCAGTATCGTCCGCCCGCTGAGAGCAGCGGTTGCAGCCATGGGCAATATCGCCAGTGGCGAGAGTGATTTGACCCGTACCCTGGAAACGCACGGCAAGGATGAAATCACCGAACTGGGCGGGCATTTCAACGCCTTTATCGCCAAGCTGCGCAATGTCGTCAGCCAGTTGCAGAGTTCTTCCGTGGCGCTGGGTCAGGCCTCCACCGACCTGGGCAGCAACGCCGAGCAGGCGCAAAACCGCAGCCAGCAGCAATCCCAACAGATGGATCTGGTCGCCACCGCCGTCAACGAAGTGACCTACGGCGTGCAGGACGTGGCCAAGAATGCCGAGCACGCTGCCAGCGAAATGCGCGATGCCGAGTCGCAGGCGCAACAAGGTCAGGTCAATATCGACAACAGCCTGCGCCAGATCGAGCACCTCTCCGGCACCATCGGTCAGGCGGTTGAAGTGATGAAAAGCCTGGCCAGCGAGAGCACACAGATCGGTAGCGTGCTGGAGGTGATCAGTTCGATTGCCGAGCAGACCAACCTGCTGGCGCTGAACGCCGCCATCGAGGCAGCGCGCGCCGGTGAGCAGGGTCGCGGCTTTGCCGTGGTGGCCGACGAGGTGCGTCTGCTGGCCCAGCGCACGCAGAAGTCCACCGCAGAAATTCAGGCGATGATCGAACGCCTGCAAAAGCATTCCGATGCAGCGGTCAAGGTGATCGGCGACAGCAGCCGCTCTTCGCAACTGACCATCGAGCAGGCCAATCAGGCCGGTCAGAGCCTGAGTTCGATCAGTCAGGCGCTGCGCAACCTCAACAGCCTGAACGCCTCGATTGCCAGCGCCACCCTGCAACAAACGCATGTGGTAGACGACATCAACCAGAACGTTACCCAGGCTGCGCAGTTGTCCCAGAGCACCGCGCTGGCCGCCGAACAGTCGACTTCTGCCAGTCTGCACCTGAGAGGGTTGAGCGAAGAACTGAACACCCTGCTGAGACAGTTCCGGGTTTAAGTGCTTATTGCCATGAGGCGTACGGAACCTAGGGCGCCTCTTGTTGCCTGAGACCTGCTCACTTATTGATCAGTTATTTGCGGGGGTCACATGCGCACACTGGAATTGGCAGGCAACACCGTACCAGTGCTGGGTCAGGGCACCTGGCACATGGGTGAAAAAGGGCACCAGCGCTCGGCAGAGATCGCCGGTCTGTGCCTGGGCATCGAACAGGGCCTGACCCTGATCGACACCGCCGAGATGTACGCCGATGGCGCCGCTGAAGAGATCGTCGGGCAGGCCATCGCAGGCCAGCGTGACAAGGTCTTCGTGGTCAGCAAGGTCTATCCGCACAATGCCAGCAGCGCCGGTATTCCCGTCGCATGCGAAGCCAGCTTGCGCCGGATGAACACCGACTACATCGACCTCTATCTGCTGCATTGGCCGGGCAACTACCCGCTGACGGAGACCGTCGAGGCGTTCGAGCGTCTGCGTGAGGCCGGAAAGATCGGCGCATGGGGCGTGTCCAATTTTGATGTCCGGGACATGATCGAGTTGAACAACCCGCGCTGCGCGACCAATCAGGTGCTGTACAACCCGGAACAGCGCGGTATCGAATTCGACCTCATGCCGTGGAGCGCAGACCGCCACTTGCCGTTGATGGCGTACTGCCCGATTGGCCAGGCCGGCGATCTGCTTTACCACCCTGCCCTGCATGAAATTGCCAAACGCCATGAAGCGACGCCAGCGCAGATCTCGCTGGCGTGGGTGCTGCGTCAGGACAACCTGATTGCCATCCCCAAGGCGACCAACCCGGAGCATATCCGCCTGAACATCGCGGCTGAGCAAATTCGCCTCACCGAGCAGGATCTCGCTGATATCGACCTGGCCTGGCCCGCACCGACCCGCAAGGTGCCACTGGCGATGGTCTGACGCCCCTGGCAGCGCTTACAAGCTGTCTTTGAACTGAATGGCCGCCGGATGCTGCCAGCTTTCCAGTGCAAACGAAACACTCTGCAACAAGCCGTCACAAATATGAAATAACGCCTTGTCATCATGCGGCCTTCGCCTCCCCCCTTCGGGCGGGCCGCACGTGGACAGCCATGAACCACAGTATTGCGCACCACCATCAGGATTCAGACCTGTTCGGCCTGCTCTATGGCTTCCGTTTTCGCCACGGCGAAAGCGGCCAGGAAATCGGCTCGGCTGCCGCGCTGGATTACTTGCAACATCCGCCCGACGAAGAAGACTTTATCTGGCTGCACCTCAACCTCTCGCACGCCGCCTGCGAGCGCTGGATGAAAACCCATCTGGAACTGCCGGAAGAGTTTTTCGAAGCGCTGCACGAAGGCTCGCGCTCGACCCGAATCGAACACGTTGACGCGACTTTGCTGGCAGTGGTCAACGACGTGGTGTTCGACTTCAACAGGCTGTCGACCGACATTTCGACGTTGTGGGTCTGCGCGCGGCAACGGTTGCTGATCACCGCGCGGCTGCAACCGCTGCGCTCGGTGGACAAGTTGCGTTCGGCGGTCAAGCGCGGCGAACAGTTCGATTCCCCCCTGGAATTGCTCGCCCACCTGTTGAGCGACCAGGGCGAGGTGCTGACCCAGTTCCTGCGCAAGACCAGCGTCAATGTCGATCGTATCGAAGACCAGTTGCTTTCCCAGCGGCTGAGCAACAATCGCTCCGAACTCGGTGCCATACGCCGGGTGCTGGTGCGCCTGCAACGCCTGCTCGCGCTGGAACCCGGCTCGTTGATGCGCCTGCTGCATCGCCCCCCGCAGTGGCTGCGCGAACAGGATGCACAGGCACTGCGTCAGTCCGTCGAAGAGTCGTCACTGGTGATCAACGACCTGACAGCACTGGGTGAGCGCATCAAGCTGTTGCAGGAAGAGATTGCCGCAAACCTCAACGAACAGAGCAGCCGCACGCTGTTCACCCTGACCGTGGTCACGGTGCTGGCACTGCCGATCAACATCGTTGCCGGCTTCTTCGGCATGAACGTCGGCGGCGTGCCGCTATCGACTGACCCGGAAGGCTTCTGGATTCTGGTGGCGCTGGTTGCGACCTTTACGCTGGTGGCAGGACGCTGGGCGTTTCGCAAACGCGGAGATTATTGACCGATTTGCCGGTTGTCAGAAATCTGGCGCAAAAGCGCAATGACCAAGCCCATGTCGCATCTCTGTCACATTTTGCAATGACCATGTCAATATTCTTTCAATCCAGGATTGCGAACATGGCTATAAACGCACTTTCTCCCGACGCTACAGGTCGTGCGAGCCTGTCGGCCATTCAGTTCGGGCGCAAACCCGGCCGACTGACCATGGTCATTTTCTTCGCGATACTCATCGCAGGTCTGTTATTTACCGGCTACAGCCTCAAGCAGGACGTCGACGACATGGGCACGGTGGTTACCACCTGGACCCCGTTCGTGCTGTTGGGCGTGGCCTTGCTGATTGCGCTGGCTTTTGAATTCGTCAACGGCTTTCATGACACCGCCAACGCCGTCGCAACGGTGATCTATACCCACTCGCTGCCGCCTGGATTCGCGGTGGTCTGGTCGGGATTCTTCAACTTTCTCGGCGTGATGCTCTCCAGCGGTGCCGTGGCGTTCGGCATCATCGCGTTGTTGCCGGTGGAGCTGATCCTGCAAACCGGCTCGTCGGCAGGCTTCGCCATGATCTTCGCGCTGTTGATCGCGGCCATCATCTGGAACCTCGGCACCTGGTGGCTGGGCCTGCCGGCCTCATCCTCGCACACGTTGATCGGTTCGATCATCGGGGTCGGCATCGCCAACGCATTGATGCACGGGCGTGACGGCACCAGCGGCGTGGACTGGTCTCAGGCAACCAAGATCGGTTACTCGTTGCTGCTCTCGCCGCTGGTCGGCTTTGGCTGTGCCGCCCTGCTGTTGCTGGCGATGCGCATGTTTATCAAGAACCGCGCGCTGTACAAGGCACCCGAAGGCAATGCGCCGCCGCCCTTGTGGATTCGCGCCATGCTAATCGTGACCTGCACCGGCGTGTCGTTCGCGCACGGCTCCAACGACGGGCAGAAAGGCATGGGGCTGATCATGCTGATTCTGGTCGGCACCCTGCCGATGGCCTACGCGCTCAACCGCACCATGCCGGCCGATCAGGCCACTCAGTTCGCGGCCGTGGCCGAAGTTACCCAGCAGGCGCTGATCCGCAGTGTGCCGCAACCCGCCCCCAGCGATTCGCGCCACGACGCTATCGGATTATCTGGTCAGCAAGCAGGCAGGTCCTGACCTGATCCCGGCGCTGGCGGTGATGACCGGCAAGATCGGCAATCAGGTCGCCAGCTACGGCTCGCTCTCGAAAGTGCCTGCGGAGGCGGTGACCAACGTGCGAAACGATATGTACCTGACCTCGGAAACCATCCGTTTGATGGATAAAAACAAGGTGGGCAATTTCGACGCAGATACCCAGACCAAGCTCGATGCGTTCAAAGGGCAGATCGACAGCGCGACGCGTTTTATTCCGACCTGGGTCAAGATTGTCGTGGCCATCGCCTTGGGGCTGGGCACGATGGTCGGCTGGAAGCGTATCGTCGTGACCGTCGGCGAGCGGATCGGCAAGACGCACATGACCTACGCCCAAGGGGCGTCGGCAGAGGTGGTGGCGATGTTCACCATCGGCGCGGCGGACATGTACGGGCTGCCGGTGTCGACAACTCATGTGTTGTCGTCCGGCGTGGCAGGTTCGATGGTCGCCAACGGCTCGGGGCTACAAATGCGCACCCTGCGCAACCTGGCCACCGCCTGGGTATTGACCCTGCCGGCGGCCATTTTGCTGTCGGGTTCGCTGTACTGGCTGTTCAGTAAGCTGTTCTGAGGTCATTGGCGAGCGGTGCCTCATCAAGTCTTGAATGCAGGTCACAAAGAGGACGCGGAGCGTCCAGAAAGGCATGCGACGCGGAGCGTCGCACGATAGTTGCGATTATCGTGCCGCAGGATCCGGCGGTACATCACCCTCTACGCTGGTATCGATACTCACCACCACCGACATCCCCGGCCTTAGATGCTCAAGCATAGGCTGGTCGGCGTCGACGACGATGCGCACCGGGATGCGCTGGGAGATTTTCACGAAGTTACCGGTCGCGTTGTCGGCGGGCAGCAGGCTGAATTCCGAGCCCGCTGCGGGCGATATTCTTTGTACATGACCGTGCATTTCACGGCCGTCCAACGCATCGACGGTAAAGCTCACCGGCTGGCCGAGGCGCACATTGGCCATCTGGGTTTCTTTCATATTCGCCACGATCCAGCGCTGCTCCGGCACCAGCGCCATCAGTTGCGCACCCGAGTTCACGTACGCACCCAAACGGACACCAATCTGCCCCAACTGCCCGTCACGCGGGGCAACGATGCGGGTGTTGTCCAGATCGATGCGCGCCAGTTCGATGGCTGCTTGCGCGTTGGCCACCGAGGCTTCCAGCGAGCCACGGTTGACGATGACGGTTTGCAGGTCCTCGCGGGCGATCAGCAATACTGCCTTGGCTTCTGCAACTGCCGCATTGGCCTGGGCATCGGCCGCCTGGGTCACGTCCAGCTCGCTTTTCGACACCGAACCATCGGTCACCAGCGCTTGATTGCGGCGAAGATCGGCGGCGCTCTTGCGGCTCTGGGCGATGCTGTTCTGCAACTCGGCCTGACGCTGGCCGATCGTCGCCTCGGCGCTGCGCCGCTGTTGCAGGTTATTGGCCAGCGAAGCCTTCTGCACCGCCAGTTGCGCCACAGCCTGATCGAGGCGTTGACGGTAGATGCGGTCATCCAGACGCACCAGCAGGTCGCCTGCCTTGACGAACTGGAAGTCTTGCACCGGCACCTCATACACGTAACCGCTCAGTTGCGGCCCGATCAGCGTGGTCTGGCCCTTGACCTGCGCGTTCTCGGTGCTCTCGATGGGGCTGGCAAACGGTGGAAACTGCCAGGCATACAGCACCAGCAGCACTCCGGCCAGTGCGACGGCACCGAAAATAACTGAAGACACCGCTCGCTTGCGGGTCGAGCGCGGCTTGCTGGTGACCGGGGATGTCAAGGGTGCCGGGGCCGGTGCAGGCGAGCTGCGAGGTGCTTCGGTATCAGGAGTCTTGGATTCGGTCATGAAGAGTGAACGCCGGAATGGGGTACGGTAGGCGAAGCGGCAGGTGCAACGGGCGCCAACGCCTGGGGTTGAGTGGTCATTTTCAGCCACAGCATGCGCAAGGAAATCCAGATCATGGTGAGCACCGCAATCAATGCAATGAGCATGAAGACATCGTTATAGGCCAGCACGTTGGCTTCTCGTGTCGCCGCCGTGGCCATGGCGCGAATGCCCTGACTGTTGCGCAATGACGGGTCAGCAATGACCGAACTGTAACTGGCGCTGTAGCTTTGCAGCCGTGACTGGACCAGCGGGTCGATCAGGGTCAGGTGCTCGACAATATGACTGGAGTGAAACTTCTCGCGCACAATCTGGAAAGTGCCCAGTGCAGCCGAGCCGATCAGGCCGCCAATGTTCTGGGTAATCCCGAACAGAACCGAAAAACTGACCATATTGCGCGGGTTGGCCAGCACGCCGCTGATGCCCAGCACCAGGGTCGGCCCTAGAAAAAACGTGCCACCAAACGCCAGCAGGAACTGGCTGAGGTACATGTTCGACTGCCGGGCCAGGTTGGTCGAATGACTGTCCATCCAGGCACCCACCGCCATCATCGCCAGCGAGATCAGCAAGGGCTTGATCAGGTGCGCAGGGTTGATGGTCAAGGCGCTGATCGCAAGCCCCGCAACGCTGCCCAGCAGCATCACCAGATACAAAGTATGCAATTGCTGACTGCCCATGTTCAGCGCCTGAAGAAACCCTACTGCGCCCACAGACTGTTCGGACAGCACGATACGAAACAGGATAACCGCAAGCCCAAGACGCAGAATCGCCCCACTGCCCAGCCAGCGCGTGATCAGCAACGGGTTGCTGCGGTTGTGCTCGATTGCCAGTCCGGCGCAGATCAGCACGGTGGACGCTGCCGACGCCATGCCTATCCACGGCGCTTCCAGCCACCATTCGATACGCCCCAGCGACAAGACCGCGCAGAGCAGCGCAAAGCCGCTCGCCAGCAGCCCGAATGTCAGAAAATCCAGTTTCTCGAATGCCTTGAACCGATCACCCGGTGGCAGTTTGAGCATCAGCACGCAGCCCAGCGAGAGCAGCGCCATGCCCAATTCGAACAGGTACAGGCCGCGCCACTGGGCAATCTGCAATAAATCCTCGGACACCAGCCGGGCCAGTGGCGTAGCCAACTGGGCCGTGCCTAGCCCGAGCACCAGCGCCTTGAGCCGCCACTTCTGCGGGAACGCCTGAATCATGTAATACAGGCCGAGGGTGCTGAGCGGCGCACCGACCATGCCGTGCGCCGCCCGCACGGCGATGGCTGAATCGATGTCGTTGACGAACAGGTGCGCGAGGGTCACCAACGCATAGAGCACCAGAAACAGCTCAGTGAACGCGCGCAGACCGAATTGCTGACGAAATTTCACCAGCAGCAGGTTCATCGACACGTTGGTCATGATGTAGGCGGCCGGCAGCCAAGCGATGTCTTGAGAGGTGGCACCCAGCGCGCCCTGCAGATACGGCAGGTTGGCGACCACCAGCGCGTTGCCGAGCCCGCCGGTGAGCGCGACGATGACGCCGACCAGCGCGAACGCCCAGCGCCTGGCATCAGAGTGCAGCGGCGTCGATGGCGAGCCCGGCATGGTCGGACGTTCGTGGGCGGCCCAGTCGCGCGGGGCGTACTTGTCAGTCATCGGCTGGGCTTGGCATGCAGGGAAGTTTTCATGTGAGCTTTTTCATGGGAGCTACTGGATGAATTCACTTGTGTGACAGTCACGACAGCCAGAATACTCAAGCGTCTGGCAACGATTGGTGCAGCCGATCACGCGAAGTAAAGCTCAAGCCTCGATAAACAGAACGATAAATAGCCCAAATAGTGGCTATTTGTAACTTCAGGCTATGCTTAAACGCAGTTTTGCTTTGCACATTTGCGCTGCTAGGATCTTCCACGACGCTTGAACCCGATTCGAACAAGAAGAAAGCGCAACCGAACAAGGAGTTCAGAATGAGTTCACAGGTTTCATCCGCTCGCTCGGTTCGACAACCCGCCAGCCGGGATTCGATTGGTGTCGAGGTGCGTAACCACATCGGTCACTTGACCCTCAATCGCCCGGAAGGCCTGAACGCAATCGATCTGGACATGGTCCGCACGCTTCGTCAGCAACTGGATCTGTGGGCTGATGACGCGTCTGTTCATGCGGTGGTTCTGCGTGGCGCAGGCGGCAAGGCGTTCTGCGCCGGGGGCGACATCCGTTCACTGTATGAAAGCCATCAGAACGGCCAGGACCTGCATCAAACCTTTTTTGCTGAAGAATACGAGCTGGACCTGACCATATACCGCTACCGCAAACCCGTGCTGGCCCTGATGGACGGTCTGGTACTGGGCGGCGGCATGGGACTGGTTCAGGGGGCCGACCTGCGCGTGGTGACCGAGCGCAGCCGGCTGGGCATGCCGGAAGTGGCAATCGGCTACTTTCCGGATGTTGGCGGCAGTCATTTCCTTTCCAGGCTGCCAGGCGGGCTGGGCATCTGGCTGGGCGTTACCGGTTCACAGATCGGCGCTGCCGACGCGCTGTACTGCGGGCTTGCCAACTGGTCGATGAACAGCGAAATGCTGCCGCGCCTCGACCATATGCTTGATCACCTGAAATGGAAATCGACGCCGCTCAAGGACCTGCAGGGTGCCTTGGCCAAGCTGGCCACACAGCGCCTGCCCTACCCGCCCCTGGAAATACTGCGCCCGGCCATCGATCACTTTTTCGGTTTGCCGGACATCCCCAGCATGCTTGAGCAATTGCAAGAGGTGGTCATCGGCGACACGCGCGAATGGGCACTGGACACCGTCAGCCGAATGAAAAGGCATTCGCCGCTGGCCATGGCCGTAACCCTGGAAATGCTCCGTCGTGGACGTCATCTGTCATTGTCGTCCTGTTTTGCCATGGAGCTGCACCTGGACCGTCAATGGTTCGAGCGCGGCGACCTGATCGAGGGCATTCGCGCCCTGATCATCGATAAAGACAAGAAGCCGCAATGGAAACATGCCAGCGCGCAGGACGTCAGTGCCGCGCATGTGCAGAGTTTCTTCAGCGGTCTGGAGAATTGAGTCGTGCACGATCTTGAATTGACCGAAGAGCAGGTAATGATTCGCGACATGGCGCGCGACTTTGCCCGCAACGAAATCGCCCCGCATGCCCAGGCCTGGGAAAAAGCTGGCTGGATCGACGACGCGCTGGTTGCCAAACTCGGCGAGTTGGGCCTGCTGGGCATGGTGGTCCCGGAGCAATGGGGCGGCACCTACATCGACTACGTTGCCTATGCGCTGGCAGTTGAGGAAATCTCCGCCGCCGACGCCGCCACCGGCACGCTGATGAGCGTTCATAGCTCGGTGGGCTGCGGTCCGGTCCTCAATTACGGGACCGATGAGCAAAAACACACCTGGCTGGAAAAGCTTGCCACCGGCCGGGCCATTGGTTGCTTCTGCCTGACCGAACCGCATGCGGGCTCCGAAGCACATAACCTACGCACGCGCGCCGAACTGCAAGGTGATGAATGGGTCATCAATGGCGCCAAACAGTTCGTCAGCAATGGCAAACGGGCGCAGTTGGCCATCGTGTTTGCCGTGACCGATCCCCAGCTTGGCAAAAAGGGCCTGTCGGCGTTTCTGGTGCCGACCGACAACCCGGGTTTTGTGGTGGACCGCAGCGAGCACAAGATGGGCATTCGCGCTTCCGATACCTGCGCGGTCACGCTGAATAACTGCCGTATTCCGGCAGCCGGTCTTTTGGGTGAACGTGGCAAAGGGCTGTCCATCGCCCTCTCCAATCTGGAAGGTGGCCGTATCGGTATCGCAGCGCAGGCGCTGGGCATCGCCCGAGCGGCCTTTGAAGCGGCGCTGGCCTATGCGCGTGAGCGCGTGCAGTTCGACAAGCCGATTATCGAGCACCAAAGCATCGCCAACCTGCTGGCCGACATGCACACCCGCATCAATGCCTCGCGGCTGTTGATTCTGCATGCCGCACGCCTGCGCAGCGCTGGCAAGCCCTGCCTGTCAGAGGCCTCACAAGCCAAGCTGTTTGCCTCGGAGATGGCCGAATGGGTGTGCTCCAAGGCAATACAGATTCATGGGGGTTATGGCTATCTGGAGGACTACCCGGTCGAGCGTTATTACCGCGATGCCCGTATTACCCAGATCTATGAAGGCTCCAGTGAAATCCAGCGCCTGCTGATTGCACGGGAACTGCGTCACTATCTGGTCTGATCCGTGACACTGAGCCCCGGCCAGGCGTGTAGCCGGGGCACGCTGTCAGCGCTTCACAAATCGCTGCCGGCCCAGCAGTGTTACCAGCAGCGCAACCGAGTCGGCGTTTTTAAGCATGATTTCAGTGCGCTTGTGAACATCGGAATAGAACACATCGCGGGCCTCTTCCAGCGTTGATTTACCTGTGATGCGTAAAATCGTGCGCTTGCCATTACCATCCATTCTTCGCAGATCCCGAACCGCGCCGTCTTCAAGTTGCTTGAACAACTGACTGCGGTCGGTGTTAAAGGAGAATGCCGTCCGCTGAATGGTCGCCTGCTCGTCTCTGAGGCGTGCACGAAAGGCCGACGAGTCGGTCAAAAGATCGGTGTAGGGCGCCTGGGAGTCGAGATAGGCAATGTCATCCGTCTTGAGGACCAGGTGCGACAATTCATGAATCAGGATAGCTGCACGATAATGCGGACCAAACCTGAAGTCACCCGCACGAATTGCGCTCACTTTTAGTCGGTAACTGGGCAAACGAAAGAACTGTTCAGTCAGAAAAACCCTCCTTGAGGGGTCGGTCTCGAAAATAAAGGCACTCGATGATTCGCTACCCAAACGGTTGACACCGACCACATAACGCGGCGAATCAACCGGCGAAAGCGAAGGGTCCATCAGCTCGTCATAAATCCTGGTAACGGTTTTTTTAGTGATCTCGTGCAAGCGAGTGTCGAGGGGCTTTACCGCGAAGAAATCGGACAGTATTTTTTCGACACGCGGATCACTCAGCCCCTCCGGCGACCGCATGGACAGGTTACCCACGCAGTTCTCAAGATAACGCTGCGCCTGAGCATGACCTTCTTCAATGGCCTGGGCCATTTCCCGGTATGACTGTCGAATCTCCGACATACCGCGAGCGTTGACGACCATTATGTCATCGACCAGTTCATTGACCGTATTGTTCTCGATGTGAGTGACAACACCGCCGCCGCCCTTCAGCCCCGCCTGCACATTCAGCTTCCAGCGCTGGTTCGTATCGAGCCTGACTGACGGACCCATTACCCCGTCTCGAACAATGAACCAGCCATCGCGGTCACGCTTCAACTGATACACCTTGCCGTCGACAGCCGCGTACCTTCGCCCCTTCACGGCGTCATTATAGGTGTTCAACAACTCATCTCGTTGCAGCGTATTGACGGAAATGTCGTTAACCTCGAACTCACGCAAACGAATTCGTATCTGCTGCGTCAACGAATTGCTGCTCCAGGAAAACTCGGGGCTGTAAGGTATATCTTCAACCTTCACGAACGGCTCAGCCAAAATGGCTTCCGAGCCTTGCACTTCCTCGCTCGGTTGGCCACTCAGTACCTGAAGATTCAGCCTGGCAGAAATCATCACACTCAACGCGGCAATGAACTCCGAAATCGCTTTGCCCCAACGTTGCTCGCCAGCCGCAACCAACGATGAGTTGAATAGCGTCTGACTTTGCAGGATACCGACCAACGCACCTAACCGCCCAGGCAGGAGCGCCATGATCTGCTCGGCACCCAGCGTAAACAAATACTGCGCAGCGCTGCGCCGGTGCTCCGAGTTGGTAACACTGCTCTGCTGCACCTGCAGCTTCAATACGTCCAGCGCACCCTTGAACAATAACTGCAGCGCATTGCCATCAAAAGGAGCGATTGCAAGCGTCACGGGGTCTGGCCGCTGCCAGGGCACATCGAAGGAAGACTCCACGCTGAACGGCAGGTGAGGTTCCATGAACCCGCCGTTGTCATAAACGGTGCGCATTTGGGGATCAATGCGGTCAAGAATAAACGACTGCAAACTGACCGATGTGCGTATGTCCTGCAAAAGCGCCGCCTGATCGGGATATTCCTTGAAAACAAAGTCGTCGTGCATCAGTGCATACAGCACCCACGGCCCGGATTGCTGATCCGCAGGACCGATCAGATAGGTATTGATCACCAGCGTTGGAGACCAACCTTCGCTGGCCGGGAGTAACTGCAATGGACTGAGCAGCACCTTGCAGCCCTGAACGGGAAGTCGTGCCATTGCATCAGGCATGTCAAGTACGCCTTCGATATAGCCATAAGCCTGATCAGTGATCTCTTTTCTTAGTTTCAGGCCGAGTGCCCGGAGAAGATCCAGTGAGGGCATCTGTTCGACAAACAGCTTGAGCCGCTCTGGGTAGGTCGGCGATCCCGGGGTCAACACCGTATCCAGCAACTCCCGGTAACCAGCAGCTACATCCAGCGCTTCCACCACATCATTGACATAGGCAGGTGTAAGCACCGCGCTCAAGGGCTGGCCATCCTCTGCGGCCAGGGAAATAGCCCCATCGAATCTCGACATCAAGCGATTGGCGGCAAACTCAACGAGGTTTTCGCTGGTCACTTCCGTCGCAGCCGGTATGGACTGGGGCAGTTGCCCAGGAGCAACCGGTGCCGGAACAAAATGCGTCAGCGTGACCCGAATATTTTCCGGATCGGGGTGCTCCTCGGGGAAGTCGGCTTCAAGCTTGCGTGTCAGTTGCTGCTGTGAATAGTCATAAAGACTGGGAACATCAAACAGAAAGTCTTTCTTGCCGATGCAGGTCACGTAGAAACGCCGTAAGGCATTCACCAGCCTGACCTGGTCATTACTAGTGTACTGTTTTCGAAAAAATCAGCCACCAACTAACGGAAAATTCAAATCTTATCAATAGTCGCAAA
>NZ_ATDK01000066.1 GCF_000444135.1 Pseudomonas avellanae BPIC 631 | reverse complement strand
GCGGGATATCAGTCATTATCTGATGCATCGCTACAACTGGATTCGGCCACACCAGTTCAATGATGGACTGGCGCCCGCTCAGTACGAGAAAAACCTTAACGTCGTGTCCGGGATGAGTTGACCACTACACTATGACGAACCACAGGCGATCTTGCTGATGCAGCAGATAACGGAGGCTCTAACCGAGCAACACCCTCAACTGCAGCGCAGCATAAAGCGGCAGAAGGCATTGAGGGGATGAGATCAGTACACAAGCGGGGAGGCGGACCTTATCAGTTGACCCGTTCACATTGCAGCCCGCCTGTTACCAGCGACACCTCCACAAGCCGGTGGAGTAGTTTTGGCTACAAGCCTCAGGTACTGGGCTGTCTTTTGGAGGAGCAGTACGGATTGTGTTGCTACAGCGAAATTCGACCTGACCGGGTTGGCCTGAGTTTCCATATAGAGCACGTCGAAAACAAGAGCCAACACCCTCAGCGTACGTTTGACTACAACAACCTCGCTGCCTGCGCGCTGGACAGTCAGAGCGATCTGGAAGTGTTGAAAATACAAGGCGCTGAGGTATTTGGTGGGCACGCGTCAGGTAAGTCGAAAGGGGTCGACATGGCTCGCTTCGTCTCGTGTCACATGCCCGACTGTTCGCGCTTCTTCGCCTATTTGTCTGACGGCCGTGTAGTGCCTGCTGACGGATTGTCACTGGATGAAGTTGACCGAGCTGAATACACCATCGACCTGCTAAACCTTAACAGCCCTTATCTCCAGGACTTGCGACAAGCCTGGTGGGATGAGTTGGAAGGGCTTTTTGAAGATCATGTTGATCAAGATATGAGTCTGCATTGCCTGGCGGGGATTGATCTCATCCCTGTGGGTGCGAGTTTAAGTCAGTTTTTCAGTATTACCCGGAATTTTTTCGGAGGTATCGCTGAAGAGGTCCTTGATCAAGAGGCTGGTCGCTGGTAACAACTCTAGCCAATCATCCTGTCATAGCGGCAAAGTGATAAAAAGCCCAGCCCTTGTTGAAGGGGCCGGGCTTTTTGTTTTCTGGTATGCGGCTTAGGTAGGCCTCAAGCCGCCTGCTGATAAAAATCCAGAAAACTGAAACCGGTGTCTTGATCCAGATCCGGCAGGTCATGGTGAACATGTCCGCCGAGGGCGCAATAGACCAGCCAGTGGCGGTCTTGAACGTTGAAGGCCAAGCCATCGATCAACTCCTGCTGCTCATCGCTCTGGGCGATAAGGTAAAGGCGATCCTGATTTTTTGCGTGCAACATGACAAGCTCCAAAAAGAGTGAAGTCCGTTTCTCGAGGAGCCACACAATGCAGCCGTCGCGTTACGCTTGAGTGACAACGGAAGCGAATTGTCATGCAGGATGTTTCCGGGGCTACATGCCCACGCAGAGCATGGGTACGATGCGTGCTCTCTTGTACTCATCGTTCCTTACGCTCCGCGTAGGAATGCAGTTCTGGACGCTCTGCGTCCGACCTTTAGCGCGTTAGCGCGCAGTGACGCAGAGCGTCACCCAAGGCATTGCCATGCATGAGGAACGATAGGTTCTCTCAGGATCTTATCAAAGCGCCAACCCCGCCTTGACCCGGTACTGGTTGCGCACCGGTGTCGCGTATTGCTGGATCAGGTAAGGGCGGTGCTCGCTCGGCACGCCTGCCAGGCGACCTTCCCATTCATCTCTGGCGCGTTCGAGTTCGTCGGCCGCAAACACTGCGGACGCTGGCGGTACTGCAAGGCTCGGGTCAGCGTCGCTCCATTGCGCGTACGCCAGATAGTGCACCGGGAACAAGCGATAGCCGCCGAGGATCTGCCGGTCCATTTCAATGGCCAATTGCTTGGTGTCATCGAACTGTTCGGTGATCGGCGGCGCAAAATTCACGTGCACGCGGCCTTTGTAGCCGGTGATCCCCAAGGCGATGCTCACATCGTCTTCGCCAGGCGTCTTGGTGTAAGAGCCCGTCGTGGCGCGGATATACAGCTCGCGGGCCTTGGCGCTGTCGCACGGGTCGTACTCATAGCTGATCGACACAGGGATCAGGTTCAGAGAGCGAATCACGTCGCCAAACGGCTCGTCCTTGCGGCTCATGTGGAACATCTTGAGGATTGCCGACTCGGTGCGATCATCACCGTCCTTGGCGCGGCCTTCGGCCTGAGCGATCCATATGGATTGGCAATCCTTGGTAATCGAATGATTGATGTACGCCGACAGCAACTGGTAAGCCGCCATTCTCTCGCGACGCCCGATGATCGAGCGGTGCACGATGAAGCTCTTGTTCAAGCGCATCAGGTCGCTGACAAACGGCTTTTGCAGCAGGTTGTCGCCAATGGCGATACGCGGAGTGGGCAAGCCTGCGTGGTACACGGCATAGTTGACGAACGCCGGGTCCATCACGATATCGCGGTGGTTGGCCAGAAACAGATAGGCGCTACCGGACTTGAGTTGCTCGACGCCGGTGTACGTCACCCCGTCGGTCGCGCGCTCGATGGTGTGATCGACGTAATATTCGACCTTGTCCTGCAACGTGGCGACCGAGTCGATGCCGGCAAACTCACGGCGCAGCTTGCGTGCCAGGGTGGGCTGCAGGATCCAGCCGAGCGTGCCTGCCAGGCGAGGAAAACGGAATTTGGTCAGGATGGCGAGAAAGGCTTTGTCGCTCAGCAGACGTGCCAAGACAGCGGGGACTTCTGCGTCGTTGTAAGGTCGGATGGCATCGAATTCGCCCATCATGCTCTCTTGTTTGAAACGGATAGGGTAAAAAGAAGACAGTTTTGTTAAAACTGCCGTCTGAAGAATAGGGCAATTATACGCATAACTGATCCCGGAGGCCGTGATGCAGGAATTACAGAGCTACGACTGCCCTTATTGTGGCGAACCTGTCGAGGCTGTGCTGGACTTGTCTGGCGGCGATCAACAGTACATTGAGGACTGCCCGGTCTGCTGTCGCCCGATCGTTTTCGATCTGCAGACCGACGGCGAAGACTGGAATCTGGACGTTCGCAGCGAGAACGAGTGATGCAGAAAGTCTACGAGCCCGAAAACCTCATGGAGGCCGAGTTGCTGCAGGCGATGCTTGCCAGCGAGGGCATCAAGGCTCACCTGGCCGGTCGTGACCTGCTCGGTGCGATGGGTGAGTTGCCGGGTTTGGGGCTTCTGGCGCTCAAGGTCGAAGATGCGCAGGTCGCACGGGCACGCGAGCTGATCACTGCGTACAATAGCGCCTTGCCCTTGTTCGGTGATGAGCCGGATGACTTTCCCGATGTACTCGTGTGCTGAGCACGATCAAAGAGTCTGATTAACCCCCATGTGTGGACGCTACGCCCTGTTTCGCTGGACCCCTGCCTTTGCCGCCTTGCCCGGTTTTCCTGCCGATCAGCAGGCGCAATGGAATATTTCCCCAGCCGACTGGGTATTGATCATGCGTGCCGCCGAAAACAAGGACGGTATCGAGCTGGTGCGCGCGCGCTGGGGGCTGACGCCGGCCTGGCTCACTGATCTTTCGAAAACACCCGCCCATGCGCGAGCCGAAACCGTTGCCGAGCAACCCATGTTCCGCGACGCGTTTGCGCACCGTCGCTGCCTGCTTCCGGCCAATGGCTTTTACGAGTGGCGTGGCAATTTGCGCAAGCGCCCGTTCTGGTTGACGCCGGGGGAGGGCGCCGCCCTGTTTTTCGCGGCCATATGGGAAGCGTACCCTGTGCAGGGGCATACGTACCTGAGCGTGGCGGTGGTTACGCAAGCGGCAGCGACGCAACGTCGCCCGTTGATTCTGGATGCCCATGGCCAGAAAGACTGGCTGGCGGCCGACACACCGCTGTCGACCCTGCAAGCCTTGCTGGCAGCGCCGCAGACAGCCCTGAGGGAGCGGCCGCTGGCCAATCTGGTCAACGATCCGAAACTCAATGCGCCCGAGTGCCTGACGCCCTTGAGTTAGGTGGGCAGCGTTAAAAGTCGCGAATCAGACAAATCCGATATCCGCCTTGAGGCACATCTGATACAAACTGCACACGTTTGCGGGCACCCTCTAGCTCTATCAACGCCCAGGCTGCCGGTTATCGGGTATCTGGCGCAGAGATCTGCCCCGAGAATGATCGCTTCACAATCAAGGAGATTCACCATGCGTCAGTCATTTGCCTTCTGTGCTTTGAGCGCCGCGTTGCTGCTCGGCGGGTGTCAGGCAATCAATACCACGAGTGGCGATTCGGTCGGTGTCGAGCGCAAGCAGTACATGTTCAGCATGCTCTCCACCGATGAAGTCAACAAAATGTACGCCCAGTCCTATCAGCAGACAGTCACTGAAGCGACCAGCAAAGGCGTCCTGGACACCACCAGTGCGAACGCCAAGCGTGTTCGTGCGATCGCCGATCGACTGATTGCCCAGGCCCCGAAACTGCGGCCTGACTCGGCTCAATGGCAGTGGGAAGTCAATCTGATCAAGAGTGACGAACTGAACGCCAACTGCGGCCCTGGCGGCAAGATTTTCGTTTACAGCGGTCTGATCGACACCCTCAAACTGACCGACGATGAACTCGCTGCGGTCATGGGCCACGAGATCGCTCATGCCCTGCGCGAGCATGGCCGTGAAGCGATGTCCAAGGCCTACGGTGTGTCCATGGCCAAGCAGGGTGCTGGCGCCTTGTTGGGGCTTGGGCAGGACAGCCTGGCGCTGGCCGATACCGTCGTGAATTACAGCCTGACGCTGCCCAACAGCCGCAGCAACGAAAACGAGGCGGATTTGCTCGGTCTGGAACTGGCCGCTCGCGCCGGTTACAACCCTAATGCGGCCATTACCCTGTGGCAGAAAATGACCCGGAATTCCGGCGGTTCGCAGCCCGAATTCATGAGCACTCACCCTGCTTCGGAAAACCGCATCTCCTCCTTGCAGGCTGCCATTCCCAAAGTCATGCCGCTGTATCAGCAAGCCCCTAAATCCTGATCGACGTTCATTGTCACAGCGCTGCGGCATTCACCGCAGCGCTATGACAGGCATCGTCACACCCAGCCGCTGACCTGCATCGCCTTGTAGACCGCCACCAATGCCAGTACGAAAAACGCGCAGGCTGCCAGACGGCGGATCAGCGTCAATGGCAACTTGTCTGCGGCAAAATTACCTGCCAGCACCACCGGCACGTTGGCCAGCAGCA
This sequence comes from Pseudomonas avellanae BPIC 631, assembly GCF_000444135.1. Lineage (GTDB taxonomy): Bacteria > Pseudomonadota > Gammaproteobacteria > Pseudomonadales > Pseudomonadaceae > Aquipseudomonas > Aquipseudomonas avellanae. Next base: position 3,084 of record NZ_ATDK01000066.1, on the reverse strand, counting down.
TGCCCAGCGTCGTGCCGAGAATGACCAGCCACAGATAAGAATATTGCGCCGCCAGCATGACGGTGGCGATTTGCGTCTTGTCGCCGATTTCAGCGATGAAGAAGGTGATCAGGGTGGTCATGAACGGGCCGAATTTACGCGCGGTGCTGGCCTCGTCGTCATCCATCTTGTCCGGCACCAGGGTCCACAGCGCCGTGGCCGTGAAACTGGCGGCGAGAATCCAGTGCAGCACGGCGTCAGAGAGGAAGGTGCTGAACCAGGCGCCTACCGCGCCGGCTGCCGCATGGTTGGCCAGGGTGGCGGCGACGATGCCTGCGATGATTGGCCATGGCTTGCGAAAGCGTGCGGCGAGGATGAGCGCGAGCAATTGCGTCTTGTCACCGATTTCGGCGAGCGCAACCACTGCGGTAGGGACTAAGAATGATTCCAGCATCAGGTTTCCTAAGGGGCGGGTCGACACGGCTATGACACGTACGACCTCCCCGCCCCGGGTAAGGTGTTCGTGTCATAGGTCTTGTCAAACCACCGATCCGTCTGAGCGGATTCTGGGTCGCACGTACCATGGTCTGAGGACCAAGTATGTTGATACGTGCCGGACGAGCATGGCGCTCGTGGGAGACTACTCCCCTAGGACGGAGCGGATTCTGCCTCCGTAAAAACGTTTCGGCAAGCGCTTATTTTCAAGAGCGTTTGGCGCTGTAGATTTTGAAACCGTTGCCCTGAGCCTTGACGTGGCAGTAGCCCACATGCTCTTCGATCAGCGGCTGGTAACGCAGAAAGTTATTCGCTACCAGGCGCAGTTCGCCGCCTGATTTCAGATGTTGACGTGCTTTTTTCAGCAAGTTCTCTGTTGCCATGTAGTCGGTGTGGACCCCGACATGGAACGGCGGGTTGCTCAGAATAGTGTTCAAACCCATCGGTGCGGCATCGATTCCGTCACCGGTCAAAACCTGTGCTTCCAGGCCATTGGCGGCCAGGGTCAGGCGCGAGCTTGCGGTAGCAAAGGCATCCACATCCAGCATGACCACGTCGTTGTGCGGGTAGCGACGTTTGACCGCTGCACCGAGCACCCCGGCACCACAGCCGAAGTCGAGCAGGTTGCCACTGGGCAGCTTGTCGATGTTTTCCAGCAGAAGTGCCGAGCCACGATCCAGCCGCCCGTGACTGAACACACCGGGCAGGCTGATGACGGTGAGCGGGCCGTCCTGCAGTTCGATTTGATAAGGCCGGGCGAGGCTTTCCAGGGTGACGGCTTGCGGAGCGTTTTCGACAGTGACCTGCCAGAGCTGGCAATGGCGGGCGCTGTCGAGCTTGCGCGCGCGGCCGAATGGGCTCAGCTGTTTGGCGGCGGCTTCGATTCCGCCACGTTTTTCGCCTACCAGAAACAACTCGCGCCCGGCAAGGCGGGACGCCAGCGCATTGAGCAGGTAATCGGTCAGGTCGCGGGCCTTGGGCAGGAACAGCACAGCGGCGTCAAAGGCGGCCTCTGGCGCTTCAACGCCGAAATCCACATGCCCTTCAAACCGCGCATCCAGTGCGGCCTGATCACCGGCATGCCAGCACCAACCACGCGCGTTCGGCAGTTTTCCGAGCAGGTCATCGGCAGGCAGCCCGACCAGCAACAGCGAGCCCTGAAACAGCTCGGGTTGACGGAGTAACACTTCACTGCGCGGGTCCATGGAATGGCTCCTGAAAAAGCGCGGAGTCTAACAGGATATGAGTCAGGAGGACGCGGAGCGTCCGGAACGGCATGCCGACGCAGAGCGTCGCACGATAGTTACGATTATCGTTGCGCACGGCTCCGGCGTGGGAATGCAGTTCTCGACGCTCTGCGTCGCAAAATGCTGGCACCTGTCGCGAAGGCATCAGACGGCGTAATCTTGCGAGTCTGACGTCAACCCTCCAGGAGGCCCCCGCATGTACTGGGCAGAATTTCTTACCGTCGCGCTGATCCACCTGCTGGCCGTCGCCAGCCCCGGGCCTGATTTTGCAGTGGTGGTGCGTGAAAGCGTGACTCATGGCCGCAAGGCCGGCACCTGGGCGGCGCTGGGGGTTGGCTCGGCGATCTTTGTGCATGTGGGCTATTCGCTGCTGGGCATCGGGATTATCGTTTCCCAGTCCATCGTGCTGTTCAATGCCTTGAAATGGGCGGCCGCCGCCTACCTGCTGTACATCGGCATCAAGGCCCTGCGCGCCAAACCTGCCGCGGCGACGGACGATGCCGCCATCAAGGCCGTTGCCGGTGAGCGCAGCCCACGAAGTGCCTACATCAGCGGCTTTGTCACCAATGGCCTGAACCCCAAGGCAACGCTTTTTTTCCTGTCGTTGTTCACCGTCGTGATCAACCCGCACACACCCTTGCTGGTGCAGGGCGGCTATGGCGTCTACCTTGCGGCTGCGACGGCGGCCTGGTTCTGTCTGGTGGCGCGGTTGTTCAGTCAGGCGCGGGTGCGCGCCGGTTTTGCACGCATGGGGCACTGGTTCGATCGGGCCATGGGCGGCGTGCTGGTAGCGTTGGGGATCAAGCTTGCGCTCACCGAAGTGCGCTGATTGGCGGGTATAGGGGGGCTGTCGACTCAGCATGTGCAGCGTCGAATCCCCCTTTCAAAAATAGCTGGCAAATAGCTGACTTCGCTGCCGATACACCTTCCCAAATCATTCCTTTGACCGATTTCACTGGCAGCCGAGGGCCCTAGAGTCCATATTTCCAGCCTCTCCTGTGGACTTTGAAAAGGGACTCATATGTTACAGACTCGCGTTCTTCCGCCTGCCGATGGCGCTTACCAGTATCCTCTGCTGATCAAAAGCCTGCTGTTATCCGGCAGTCGCTATGAAAAGACGCGTGAGATTATTTACCGTGATTCCGTCCGCTACAGCTACCCGACCCTTAAAGAGCGCATCTGCCGTCTGGCCAATGTGCTGACGGCTGCCGGTGTAAAGGCCGGTGACACGGTGGCGGTCATGGACTGGGACAGTCACCGTTATCTGGAATGCATGTTTGCCATCCCGATGATTGGCGCGGTCATTCACACCGTGAATGGCCCTTTTGTTTTTATGGGTCCAGAAGCCCCGGTTTATAAGGCT